>JBPEXB010000122.1:0-4087 GCA_052032125.1 Acidimicrobiia bacterium | reverse complement strand
GAGCGGCGGCACGTGGAGTGGCGGTACCTGGTCTGGCGGGACGTGGTCGGGCGGCACGTGGAGCGGCGGCACCTGGTCTGGCGGGACGTGGTCTGGCGGGACGTGGAGTGGCGGGACGTGGTCTGGCGGTACCTGGTCGGGTGGCACCTGGTCGGGCGGCACGTGGAGCGGTGGCACCTGGTCGGGTGGCACGTGGAGTGGCGGTACGTGGAGTGGCGGGACATGGTCTGGCGGTACCTGGTCGGGTGGCACCTGGTCGACGAGTGCCTGGCGATGACCGGGAACGGCGCCGTTCCATGACGGGATCACCCTCGCCGCGGCGTCTGGCCGGCGTGAGCAGGGTGTGGATCCTCACCGCAATCACCATCCCGCTCGTCGCCGTGTTGGCGCTCGTGGTCGTTCGCCTTCCGGCGCCCGACGCCCCGGTGCGGATTCCGACGCTCGTGTTCGGGGCGCTGTTCTACGTCGCCGAGATCACCGTCGTGCACGTCCGATTCCGCCGGGATGCGCACAGCTTCTCGATGAGCGAGTTCCCACTGGTGCTCTCGCTGTTCTTCCTCGGGCCGCTCGAGATCATCGTTCTCTCGGTCGTTGGTAGCGCTCTGGCACTGTCGATCAACCGCCGCCAGCGAGGTGTCAAGCTGGCCTTCAACGTCACACAGTTGGCGCTGCAGGCGGCGATCGTCGTCGGGGTGTTCTCGGTCCTCATCAACGCCGGCGACCCGTTGGGCCCGCGCGGGTGGATGGGCGTCGTGGCCGGCGTGGCCGCGACCGTGGTGGTCTCGAACACGATGATCGGAGCCGCCATCCGGTTGTCAGGCGGCACCCTGTCCCGGCACGACCGAACGTCGATGTACGTGCTGTCGGCGGGGGCGGCGCTGATGAACGCCTCTCTGGCCCTGGTGGCGGCGACGATGCTGTGGGTGCGTCCCGGCAACGGGTGGATCGCCCTGATCCCGCCCGCCGTCCTCTACTTCGCCTATCGCGCCTACCTCGGCCAGAAGCGAGAACGCGAGCGACTGCAGTCGCTCTACGAGGTGAGCGGCGAGCTCCATCGACTGCCCAGGATCGAAGACGCCCTCGAAGCCGCCGTCGACCGCACCCGCGCCATGTTCGACGCCGAGGAGGCCACCGTGGTGCTGTTCCCCGAGGGCCCCTCGGGAAGCGTGGTCGTCACCTCGTCCGGGCTCGACCGCGAGACCCTCGTGATGCGCCGGGCCCGCCACACCGATCCGGCGATCGCTCGCTTCGCCGTGTCGGAGTCCACTGGTGAGGTCGTGCAGGAGCACGGCCGGGGGGTGGCGATGATGGTGCCGATCCCGACGATGACCGGCATGGGTGTGCTCTCGGTCGGCACGCCCCTGAGCGACATCGGGTCGTTCGGCGAGAAGGACATGCGGCTCCTCGAGACGCTGGCCGGCCACATCGGGGTGTCACTGCGCAACGGGCACCTGCAGGACTCGCTGGCGAGGGTGACCGAGCTCAAGGACCTGCTCCACGAGCGGACGTTGCTCGACACGCTCACCGGGCTCGCCAACCGTGAGCGGCTCCGACAGGAGCTGGAGCGGGCGCTCCGGGAGCGACGCCGTCGGAGTGCGGTGATGTTCCTGGATCTGGACGACTTCAAGTCGATCAACGACACCTACGGGCACGAGGTCGGTGACGCCGTCCTGATCGAGGTCGGGCGGCGCCTCAAGGCCTCCTGCCGCCCGCATGACACGGTGGCCCGACTCGGCGGGGACGAGTACGCACTGCTGCTGGAACAGCTGATCGGCCCGGACGACGTGGTGCCGGTCGCCCAGCGCATCATCAAGGACCTGGCCCGGCCGATCGTGGTGGGCGAGCTGTTCGTCGAGACAGGGGCCAGCCTGGGCGTGGCCATGGTGGACAACGACGACACGCCAGATGACGTGTTGCGGCGAGCGGATGAGGCGATGTATGCCGCCAAGGCTCAGGGCAAGGGCCGCTATCAGATCTACCGCGAAGGCCTGCCGCGGCTGCAGGCGATCAGGCCATCGGCCTGATCAGTCGACGACCGCCTCCAACGCCAGCTGGAACACGCTCTTGCCATCCTCGTGGCGGTACTCGAGCGTCGCTCCCATGAGTTCGGCGAGCTGGCGGGAGATGGCCAGCCCGATGCCGATCGAGCCCGGCTGACCGGGCCGCTCGTGGGCTCGTTGGAAGGGCTCGAAGATCCGGTCGACCTGTGCCCGGGTGAGCCCGGGGCCGTCGTCGGTGACCTCGACGAGCACGTTGGGCCGGTCCACCCGGATCACGACCGCCACCTTGGGTCCGCCGTAGCGCTCGGCGTTGGTGAGCAGGTTGCGCAAGACCTGGCGGATCCGGGCGGGGTCGCCGACGGCCAGCACCGTGTCGCTGTCGGTCTCGACCACCACGTCGGCGGTGAAGGACCCACCTGCCTCGAGTGTCTGTTCCACCAGGCTGACCACCTCGACGTTGGTGTTGTGCACGTCGAGCTTGCCGATGTCGGCCCGCGCCGACACGAGCAGGTCTTCGACCAGGTCGGTCACGTCCTGCGCCTGGCGAGCGATGGAGGCGATGAGCCCGGCACGCTCGTCCTCGGCGATCTCGCCGGCCTCCAGGAGCCTGGCGAAGCCGAGGATGGCCGTGAGCGGGGTGCGGATCTCGTGGCTCACCGAGGCGAGGAAGGCACTCTTCGCCTGGATCTCGGAGGCCATCCGGCGTTCCTGATCGCGATGGCTGGTCACGTCGATGAGGGTGAACACCGCATGGGTGAAGTCGGGACGGCCGCCGATGATTGGAGCCGACAGCGTCGCCTCGGCGTCGTAGCGACGGCCCGAGGCGGTGGCGGCCTCGAAGGCGGCATGCGAGACCGGCCTGCCCTCCCACACCGCCTCGAACTGGCTCAACCAGCTGTCGACCGAGCCCTCGTTGACGATGATCGGGTCGATCGGGCCGATCAACCGGTCGTGGGGGAGGCCCACGGCGCGCACCGCAGCGGGGTTGGCCGCGATCACCTCGATCAACGGCACCAGCGCGCAGATCGCCTCGACGTCGCGACCCACGTAGGCGCGAATGTCGTCGACTCCCTCGGCCCGGCGTTCCTCCATCCAGGCGGAGAGGCGGGTGTAGTCCTGCTCGAGCATCGGAACCGGCGAGATGCGGAAGAGGTGCTCGAAATGCGACTGTCCGTCTGGGCGCGACTCGTCGGTCGTCGAACGATCGTCCGAGGAGCTCGGCGCTGCATGCACGTGGATTCCCCTTGCTACCCGATGGTGATCGGCCACCCGAGGGAAACGGTTGAGTGGAGACCGGCGGTTCCTGCGACGACTTTAAGCCGTTTGAAAGTGGCTCCGCCGACACTCGGGGGGCGCAGGCCGCCGGAGAAGAGGGAGTGGGGACGCCGCGTTCCGACACGAACCGGCAGGGACGATCATGAACAGCCACCCGGAACCTTTGCCCCGACTCGGACGTCTATGACGTGAGGAGGCACCGATCGAGCAGGGCGTGAAGTTCGACTTCCTGTCGCGGATCCGCCGCCGGATGCGCTTTGCCTGGCTGCTGGCCATGGCCCAGATCGTCGCGCCCGGGATCGCCGTGGCGCTGGGTGTCCTGGCCCTCGCCCGATGGCTCTTCGGCGTCGCCGTACCGTGGCCGATCGTCGGCTGGTCGGTGGCGATCGTGGTCGTCGTCCTGCTGGTGCGGTCGGTCACGATGAGGATCAGCCTCTGGGACGCCGCCCGTACCGCCGAGCGCGGTCTCGGCGCCCACGACGTGCTGTCGACCTCGCTCGAGTTCTCTGATCCCGACGAGCCACTCCACCGGGCCATCCAGGCGCGAGCGATCGAGGTCGCCGAAGCCGGTCGGGTCGCACGGGCGCTGCCCTTCCGCCGCGACGACCTTGCGCTGCAACGAGCCGGGCTCGCCTTCGTGGTCGCCGTGGCGTTGTTCATGCTCCCGCCGCTGGGCGGTGGGCTGCCTGAGGCGTCCGCTGGAGAGCTCTCGGCGCTCGAGACCGAGGCCGATGCGCTCGAGGAACTGGCCGATCGGATCGACGAAGCATCGGTCGAGGATGCCGAGGAGCTCAGCGACGAGCTTCGGGAAC
>JBPEXB010000121.1:0-6176 GCA_052032125.1 Acidimicrobiia bacterium | reverse complement strand
GCGGATGTCGTTGGTCATCTGCCGCATGTGCGTCACGGCCTCCACCACGTTGCCGGTCCCCGGCTCACCCTTGGTGCGGATCATCGCCGCTCCTTCACCGATCCGCCGCAGCGCCTCGCCGAGGTTGCGGGCGCCACACACGAAGGGGGTCGTGAAAGCCCACTTGTCGATGTGGTGCTCCATGTCGGCCGGGGTCAGGACCTCGGACTCGTCGATGTAGTCCACACCCAGCGATTGCAGCACCTGGGCTTCGACGAAGTGGCCGATGCGCGCCTTGGCCATCACCGGGATGCTCACCGCCTCGATGATCTCTTCCACCTTGGTCGGGTCGGCCATTCGGGCGACGCCGCCGTGCGCGCGAATGTCGGCCGGCACCCGCTCGAGGGCCATGACCGCCACGGCTCCCGCCTCTTCGGCGATCGTGGCCTGCTCGGCGGTGACGACGTCCATGATCACGCCGCCCTTGAGCATCTCGGCCAGCCCGCGCTTGACCCGGGTGGTGCCCGTGGCCGGCTGTCCGGTGGCGGTGCTGTCCTGAGGCTTGGTCCCCTTCGTCACGACTCTTTTCTCCTCTTGGTGGTACCAGTCAGTGTACCGCTTCGGGGTGCGAGGGGGGACCGAAAGCTCGGCTCGGTCGAGGAATGAGCGACCTCAGGCCGCCGGGACCGCCCGTCGGTACAGCTCGAGGTAGCGATCGACGACCGCCGCCCAGTCGAAGCTCCAGACTCGCTCGGACGATGCGGCCGCCAGGCGGTCACGCTCCCCCGAATCGTCGAGCAGGCCGGCGAGTGCGCCGGCCAGGGCGCCGGCATCGCCGTTGGAGAAGAGCACCCCGGTCCCGCCCAGCACGTGCTCGAAGGCGGGCAGGTCACTCGCGACGATCGCACATCCGGCTGCCATCCCCTCGGCCACGGTGATCCCGAAGCTCTCGCCGCCTCGGTTCGGTGCGCAGAACACCGCCGACGAGGCGAGGATCTCTCGCTTCTCGTCCTCGCTGACCCGCCCGGCGAACCGCACCCCGTCGACCTCCGGCGCCTCACCACCGCCCATCACCACCAGCTCGGCGTCGGGGTGGCGGCGGCGGACCGCCGGGAACGCCTCGAGGAGCAGATCGCGGCCCTTGCGGGGGTCGGGCCGGCCGAGGAAGGCGATCCGTCGAGCGTGGCGCTCGGCCGTCACCCCGTAGCCGGCCACATCGAGGGCGTTCGGGACGATCTCGACATCCCCGGCGAAGGACGCCACGGCGCCCGCCGCCTGGGGCGACACTGCCGTGACCGCCACGGCCCGTTCCACCCAACGTCGCAGGACCGGCGCCGCCAGCCGGTAGACGAACCGGCCGAACGCCGACGGATCGGCGTGGAAGGTGAGGACGTGTGGTGCCTCCCCGACTCGCCCCGCCCACCCGACCAGCGGGATCGCCGGCTCGTGGACGTGCACCAGGTCGACCTCCGTCAGCGCGGACCGCACCGTCGACCAGGCAGCAGGAGCCACCGCGATGGGCGCCACCGCGCCGTTGGCCCGCACGCCGACCGATCCCCCGGCGTCGACGGCGTGCTCGATCCCTCCTGCTCCCGGTCCGACGACGAACGCGTCGACTCCGCGGGCTCGCAGCTGGGCAGCCAGTTCGAGGACCTGTGCCTGCACCCCTCCCGGGATGTCGAGGGCATACGGCGACACGATGGCGACGCGCATCGCTCAGCCTGCGGCGACGCCCGCCCCGGCCCGGGCGGCCAGGAAGGCCCGATCGGACGGCCAGTTCGGCTGCACCAGATGCCACTGGCTGGGCGCCTCCCTCACCATGTCCTCGAAGGCATTCGCCACCTGCTGGGTGAGATCGGCGACGAGGACCTCGCGACTGCCCTCGACCCGCGGCTCGAGGGGCTCTCCGACGACCACCCGATGGCCGCGGCCGTTCTTGAAGTAGGCGGCCACCGGGAGCAGCACGGCGTTGGTCCGCAGCGCCAGCGCGGCTGGACCGGCCGGAAGGGCGGTGGTCTCGCCGAAGAACTCGACCTCGACCCCGGTGCCGGTGATGTCGCGGTCGGCCACCAGGGCCACGAGCTGTCCGTTCTTGAGCGCCTGAAGGAGCGTTCGCATCGTGCCCGCACCCTCGGCGAGCACCACGTCGATGTTGAGGCTGGTGCGGAACTCCAGGAACCACTCGAGGACGCGACGATTGGCCAGGGCCTCGGCGACCGCCGTGACCCGCACGCCGACGTCGTCGGCAGCGGACGCCGCCATCTCCCAGTTCCCGATGTGAGGCAGCGCCACGACGATCGGGCGGTCCTGTTCCTGTGCGGCTCGCAGGTGCTCGGCGCCCAGCAGCGTCACGTTGCGGCGAACGCTCTCGACCCGGCGGGGCCGGAACCAGAGCGTCTCGGCCCAGTACCGGCCGTAGGCGCTGAACATGGCGCGAGCGGCCCGCTGATGGTCGGCGCCGGGGCCCAGCACTCGCTCCATGTGACGGATCGCCATGGCCTTTCGCTCGTCCGCCCACAGCCACGAGAGCCACCCCGCGAACGATCCGAGGCGGCGAACGACCGGTTCGGGAAGGGCCCCGACCAGGGCGGCCCCCAGCCGGTACCCGAGATACACCAGCTGGTCGCTCACGCCTCGAGTTGCTCCCAGGTCTTCCAGAACCGCTGGAAGACCGTGAACCAGGTGAGGCTGGCCATCAGCCAGAGCATCACGGTGACCTGGTCGAAGAGAAAGCCGGCCGTGAAGAGGATGACTCGCTCGGCCCGGCCCATGATGCCGCCCCGCCCGTCGACGCCTCCGATGTCGGCCTTGGCCCGCAAGTAGGACGTGATCAGCGCCGCCCCGAGGCTGAGGACGCACAGCAGGGCCAGTGCCGGGTCGCCCTCGGAGGGTGAGATGCGTGAGGTCAGCCAGAAGGCACAGGCGGCGAACATCGAGGTCTCGCCGAGCCGGTCGAACACGGAGTCGACCAGCGCACCGCGGTCGGAGGCGGTGCCGGCAGCCCGCGCCACCGCTCCGTCCAAGCCGTCGAGGGCCGAGCCGGCGAGGATGACCAGCGCTCCGATCTCCAGGGTGCCACGGGCGAGCAGGAAGGAGCCCAGCAGGGTGATGGCGAGGCCGCTGGCGGTGAGGTGGATCGGCTTGATCCCCGCCTTGGAAAGTCCTCTCCCGAGGGGGGCGACGATGGCGTCGACGCGCTCGCGGAGCCATCGCTCGATCATGTCGGGGGCCTCCTTCCCGCCGCGAAGGTACCACAGCATCTGGACCCCCTCCCCTCACCTACACTCGGGCGACGATCCGACGAAGGGTGCAGTGCGATGGGACCGGAGATGATTCGTAACGTCGGCTTGGTTGGCCATGGCGGGGCCGGCAAAACGGCCGTCGCCGAGGCACTTCTCTTTGCCGCCGGCAAGACCAATCGGGTGGGTCGCGTCGAGGACGGCAACACCGTCATGGACTTCGAGCCTGAGGAGATCGACCGCCAGATCTCGCTCGGGCTGGCCATCGCCTCCTTCGAGCACCACGGCCACAAGATCAACCTCGTCGACACCCCTGGCTACGCCGATTTCGTGGGCGATGCGCGTTCTGCACTCCGCGCCATCGACCTGGCGATCTTCGTCGTCTCCGCGGTCGACGGCGTCGAGGTGCAGACCGAGATCCTCTGGGAGCTGGCCGGCGAGGAAGGCGTCGCCCGAGCCATCTTCGTCAACAAGCTCGACCGCGAGCGGGCCTCGTTCACCCGCACCCTGAATCAGCTCAAGGACATCTTCGGCAAGCGCGTCGCCCCGGTCCAGGTTCCGATCGGCGAGGAGGCATCGCTGTCCGGCATCGTGCGGGTGGTCTCCAGCCGTGCATACGGCTACCAGGGCGGGAATCCCAAGGGGAGCCAGATCGACCTGCCGGACAGTGTGGCCGACACCGTCGAGGAGGCCCACACCGCCCTCGTCGAAGCCGTCGTCGAGACCGACGACGAGCTCCTCGAGAAGTACTTCGAGGGTGAGGAGCCCTCCCGGGAGAAGATGGTGGAGGTCATCCACAACGGGATGATCGCCGGGGAGATCTATCCGGTGCTGGTCGGCTCAGCCTCCGCCTTGATCGGCATCGACACGCTCGCCGAGTTCATCGTCGACTTCGGACCCAACCCGCTCGAGCGGCCGCTGCCGGCGACGCTCACCGGTGAGCTCTCCGCCGACCCGTCGGGTCAGGTCGCCGCCTACGTGTTCAAGACGTCGGGCGACCAGTACGTCGGGCGCATCAACGCCTTCCGGGTGTTCTCGGGGTCCTTCACCAGCGACACCGTGCTGGAGACGAGCGGCGGCGAGAAGGCCAAGATGACCAACCTCTTCGCCATGCAGGGCAAGGAGCACAGCGACCTCGACGCGGTCGGCATCGGCGACATCGCCGCCGTCGCCAAGCTCGACGAGGTCAGGGCGGGCGACACACTCAGATCCCCCGGCTCGTCGGTCCACATCGCCCCGGTGGTCATGCCGAGGCCGGTCCACGAGGTGACGGTCACGCCGCGCTCGAACCAGGACGAGGACAAGCTGTCCTCGGCCATGGCCAGGGCGCAGGAGGAAGACCCGACGATCGTCGTCGAGCGTCGCTCCGAGACCAACGAGACGGTCATGTCAGGGCTGGGTGAAGCCCACGTCGACGTGACCCTGGCCCGCATCTCTCGCAAGTTCGGGGTCGATATCGACACCGGCGTGCCCACCATCCCCTACCGGGAGACCATCCAGGGGCGCGCCGACGTCGAGGGCAAGCACAAGAAGCAGTCAGGCGGGCGCGGCCAGTTCGGCGTCGCCTACGTCCAGTTCGAGCCCAACACCCGCGGCGCCGGCTACGAGTTCGTGGACGCCATCAAGGGCGGATCGATCCCCCGCAACCTGATCCCGGCCGTCGACAAGGGCATCCAGGAGGCGCTCAACCGCGGCATCCTGGCCGGGTTCCCGGTGATGGACGTGCGAGCGACCGTCTACGACGGCAAGTACCACTCGGTCGACTCCGACGAGATGAGCTTCCGGATGGCCGGGATCATGGCCGTGCGCGAAGCGTCCGGGAAGCTGAGCCCGACGATCCTCGAGCCGATCGCCACGGTGAAGATCCGGGTGCCCGAGGACTTCATGGGGGACATCATCGGCGACATCAACGCCAAGCGCGGCCGGGTGCTGGGCATGGACTCCGAGGGCGGCAGCCGCATCGTCAACGCCGAGGTCCCGATGGCCGAGATGCAGCGCTACTCGGTCGACCTCCGCTCGATGACCGGTGGTCGAGGGTCCTTCGAGATGGAGTTCTCGCACTACGACCCGGCGCCGCCCCAAGAGGTGTCGAAGGTCGTCGCCGCCGCCAAGACGGAAGAGTGAGCCCCGTGTCAGACGAACAGCGCGCCAGCATCAATATCGACGGCGAAGAGGTCATCGGAGTCCCGGTCGTGACCGGAACCGAGGGCCAGCGTGCCATCGACATCAGCCGCCTCCGCTCGGACGCCGGGCTCATCACGCTGGACCCGGGCTACGGCAACACCGCCGAGACCGCCAGCGAGGTGACGTTCATCAATGGCGAAGAGGGCATCCTCCGCCATCGCGGCTACCCGATCGAGCAGCTCACCGAGCATTCCTCGTTCCTCGAGGTGGCCTACCTGCTGTACGTGGGTGAGCTGCCGACCAAGGACGAGCTCGAGACCTATGTCGAAGGTGTCCGCCGGCACACGCTGTTGCGGGAGGACATGCGTCACCTCTTCGACGCCTTCCCCAACGACGCCCACCCGATGCAGATCCTCGCCTCGGCCACTTCGGCCCTCGGCACCTACTACCCGGACGCCGTCGACCCGCTGGATCCCGAGGCGGCCTGGATCAGCGCCATGCGGATGATCGCCAAGATGCCCACCATCACGGCGTGGGCCTACAAGCACGCCGTCAACCAGGCGTTCATCTATCCCCGCAACGACCTCGACTATGCGGCGAACTTCCTCCACATGATGTTCGCGCTCCCCGTCGAGGAGTACGACGTCAGCCCGGCCGTGGCCAAGGCCCTGGACGTGTTGTTCATCCTCCACGCCGACCACAGCCAGAACCTCTCGACGTCGGCGGTGCGCCTGGTCGGGTCCGGACACGCCGATATCTTCTCGTCGGTGGCGTCGGGCATCCACGCGCTGTCCGGCCCGCTCCACGGAGGGGCCAACGAGCGGGTGGTCGAGA
>JBPEXB010000120.1:0-8004 GCA_052032125.1 Acidimicrobiia bacterium | reverse complement strand
GGAGCCGAGGTGACGGCGCCGTCGAGGACGATGGCGAGCCTGCGGTTGGCGGTGTTGCCGGGGAACTGGGCCAGCATCCCGGTCACCGCCGCGAAGCGATCCGCCCCGTCGCCGGTCAGGTTGAGCTGGACCGTCCAGCCGCCGCCGGCTTGCTGGCCGAAGAGAGCTAGCGCCGAAGCGACCTCCGATCCCGTCAGCGGCGCTCGTTCGGTCGGGATGCGTGAGCAGTCGAGGAACGGGAAGTCCACACACACGGTGTCGTGGAAACGACCGAGATCGGACGGACCGACCTCGTAGATGGCGATGATGTTGCCGTCGGCGTCGAACTCAGGGATGTAGGACCGGTCCGCATCGACATCGTCGTCGAAGCTGAGGCCGGTGAGCGGATCAACCGTGTCCGGGTACTCGAAGTCCTCGCCGGCCGCTCGGGCCTCTTCCTCCAGGAGTTGGATGGGCGACAGCGGCGTGGGCGTGCAGGTCAGGGAGAACTCGACCGACGTGCACGAGTACACGGGACGGAACGACAGCTGACCGGTCTGGCCGACGGCGTCCAGCGCCCGCTCCTGGTCGGTCACGCCTGGCAGCTGGACCAGCACCGAGGTCCCGCCGGTGATGGCGATCTCCGGCTCCTGGACGCTGCCGAAGTCCTCGATCCGGCGTCGCATCACCTCGACGGCGGTCTCCACCAGCTCCTCGTCGGTCCCCTCCGGCGCTTCGAGGATGACCGAGGTGCCGCCCTGCAGGTCGAGGCCGAGCCGGGGCGTGGTGTCGGTTGCAAAGGCGATCGCCAGACCGCCCCAGGCGATCAGCGCGACGATGACGACGCTGAGGACCCGGCGACGCACCTGCTCAGGCCTCGCCGCCGGTCTGGTCGGCCGGGTCGTCGGCGTCGTCGGAGGACACCCGGGAGGCGATGGCACCCTTGGCGATGCGGATGCGTCCTTCCTCGATCCCGAGGAGGACGGAGTCGGGCTCGATGCCGATCACGACGCCGAACAGGCCGCCGACCGTGCGGACCTGATCGCCCACCTCCAGTGCGGCCGCCAACGACTGCTGTTGCCGGACCCGATTGCGCTGCGGCCGGATCATGAAGAAGTAGAGAATGCCGCCGAAGATCACCAGGTAGATCAGCCAGCCGACGCCGGCACCTGACGACTCAGCTTGCGCGAGCAGGAACACAGAAAACGCCTCTCATCACGGGGATTCCACCGGTGCCCCGGTGTGCACGGGAATGCTAGCCCAGCACTCCCAATTGACCTATCCGGCCCCCGCTGCCACCCCCTGCGCCCGCCGCTCCAGGACCGCGGCGTGGAAGTCGGCGTACGTACCCGCCTCGATGGCGACCCGGGCGTCGGCCAGGAGCGACAGCGTGGCCGTCAGGTTGTGGATCGAGAGCATCCGGAGCACGCTCAGCTCCTTGGTCACCACCAGGTGACGGAGGTAGGCCCGGCTGTAGGTCGCGCACGTCGTGCACGCACAATCGGGATCGACGGGAGACGGGTCCTCGGCGAACTCGGCCCGGCGGATGTTGAAGTCCCCCCGTGACGTGATCGCCTTGCCGTGGCGTGCCAGCCGGGTGGGCCAGACACAGTCGAAGAGGTCGACGCCGCGCGCCACCGAGTCCAGAACTCCTTCAGGGTCGCCCAGACCCATGACGTAGCGCGGCGCCTGTTCGGGAAGCTCGGGCACGCACGCCTCGACGGCCCGGTTGCGCTCGTCGGCGGGCTCGCCGACCGAGAGCCCCCCGATGCCGAATCCGGCGAACCCCAGGTCCGCCGTTCGCCGAGCGCTCTCGGCCCGCAGCTCCTCGTCGACGCCGCCCTGCACGATCCCGAACAGGCTCTGATCCGGACGGCGATGGGCGTCGAGCGACCGTTCGGCCCAGCGCAACGTGCGCTCCATCGCATCCCGTGCGACGGGCCGCGGGGCAGGAAGCGCGATGCAGATGTCGAGCACCATGGCGATGTCCGGCCCCAACTCCTCCTGCACGCGCACCGACTCCTCCGGGGTCAGCGACACGGTGGCGCCGTCGTAGGTCGAGCGGAAGGTCGCACCCTCCTCGGTGATACCAGGGTCGAGCGAGAAGATCTGATAGCCGCCCGAGTCGGTGAGCATCGGGCCGTCCCACTGCATGAACTCGTGCAGGCCGCCCAGTCGGCCGATCAGGTCGGAGCCCGGCCGCAGCATCAGGTGATAGGTGTTCGACAAGACCATCTGGGCCCCCACCTGCCGCAGGTCGGCAGAGTCGAGCGAGCGAACCGTCGCTCGGGTGCCGACCGGCATGAAGCCGGGCGTGTCGACGACCCCGTGGGGCGTGGTGATCTGGCCGCGCCGGGCGGCACCGTCGTGGGCAGACGCCGTGAAGGTGACCGGGCCCGTCACGAGCTGGTCCGGTCGAACAGGCAGGCGTCACCGAACGACAGGAACCGGTAGGGCCGCTCCAGGGCCGTGGCGTAGACGTCCCGCCACCGATCCCCGGCGAATGCAGCCACCAGCACGAGCAGCGAGGAGCCGGGGATGTGGAAGTTGGTGAGGAGGCGGTCCACGACCTGGAAACGGTACCCGGGCGTGATGTAGAGCCGGGTGGGCCCCTCGACCGGGCCCAGCTCCCCCGAAGCGGCCGCCGACTCGAGCGCCCTCACGACCGTGGTGCCGATGGCGATGACCCGGCCACCCTGATCCCGGGCGTCCGTCACCAGATCGACGGTCTCGGCAGACACCGAGATCCACTCCGAGTGCATCTCGTGATCGTCGATCGTCTCGGAGGTGATCGGCCGGAACGTGTCGAGGCCCACTTGGAGCTCGACGCGCCCGACGGCGATCTCCCTCGCCGCCAGACCCTCGAAGACCGACTCGGTCAGGTGCAAGCCGGCGGTGGGAGCGGCGGCCGAGCCGACCCGGCGGCCGAACACGGTCTGATAGCGCTCCGGATCGGTCAGCGGCTCGTGGATGTAGGGCGGCAGCGGCATGTGGCCCACTTCACCGATGACGTCCTCGATCGAGCCACCGGCGGCGTCGAGGGCGACGGTGGCGATGCCGTCGACCGGGTCGTCGAGCAGCTGGGCGGAGAGCCGGCCGAACTCGATCACGGCGCCGGCGCGGAGCCTCCTGGCCGGACGCACCATGGCCTGCCATCGATCCCCGTCCCCGGACAGCAGCAGCAGCTCGACGGCGCCGCCGGTCTCCTGGCGCCGGCCCCGCAGTCGGGCCGCCCTGACCCGCGTCTCGTTGACCACGACCACGTCCCCGGGATCGAGAAGGGACGGGAGGTCGGCCACGGTCCAGTCCGACAGGTCCGAGGCTCGAAGCAGCAGCGCCGCGTCGCGCGGCTCGATGGGCGTCTGGGCGATGCGCTCGTCGGGAAGGTCGTAGGAGAAGTCCTCGGTTCTCACCCGGGACGACCGGCCTCGGGATCCTCGACGATGCAGAACTCGTTCCCGTCCGGGTCCTGGAACACGATCCACCGGCTGCCCTCGTGGAATCGGCCCGTCTCGGTGGCCCCCCACTTCACGGCCCGCTCGGCGTGGTGCTCCATGTCCGGCGTGTGGTAATCCGGATGACATCGATTCTTGGCGGTCTTCGGCTCGGGCACCACCAGGAAGAGGAGATCGGGTCCCGAGTCGGTCCGCACGCGTGCTGCGTCCTCGCTCACCTCCATCGTCCCGCCCAGGAACCCGGCCCAGAACCGTGCGATGCGCTCGGGATCGGGCGTGTCGAAGGTGAGGTACTTCAGCTGCACGACATCACGATACGGCTCAGGCGTCGTCGAGGAGCGTGCCCTGGGCCGACGCAGGCGGGGTCACGCCGAGATGCTCGTAGGCCCGCATGGTGGCCATCCGTCCTCGCGGCGTCCGACGCAGCAGACCCTGCTGGAGCAGGAAGGGCTCGTAGGCGGCCTCGACCGTTTCCTGCTCCTCGCCAACGGCGATCGCCAGGGTCGAGAGCCCCACCGGCCCACCCCCGAACTTGGTGACCACCGCCTCGAGGATCGCCCGGTCGACCTTGTCCAGTCCGAGATCGTCGACCTCCCACACTCGCAGCGCCGCCAGGGCGGTCGGCTCGTCGACCGTGCCGTCGGCTCGGGCGATCGCGTACTCCCGTACGCGAGCGAGCAGCCGGTTGGCGATGCGGGGCGTGCCGCGGCTCCGTTGGGCGATCGCGGCGGCCCCGTCGTCGGTCAGGGTGATCTCGAGAATCCTCGCCGATCGCTGGACGATGGCCGTGAGGTCGTCGGGCTCGTAGTAGTCGAGCCGATCGACCATGCCGAACCGATCCCGGAGCGGCGCGGCCACCGTGCCGATGCGGGTCGTGGCGCCGACGAGGGTGAAGCGAGGCAGATCGAGGCGAATCGACTGGGCGGCAGGGCCCTTGCCGAGCACGATGTCGAGTTGGAAGTCCTCCATCGCCGAGTACAACACCTCTTCCACGGCGCGGGGCAGGCGGTGGATCTCGTCGATGAAGAACACGTCGCCGGTGTCGAGGTTGGACAGCATGGCCGCCAGATCGCCCGGGCGCTCGACGGCGGGACCCGACGTGGCACGGAGGTTGGTGTCCATCTCGCTCGACACGATGCGGGCCATCGTCGTCTTTCCGAGCCCGGGCGGTCCGGACAGCAGCAGGTGGTCCAGCGGCTTGCCGAGTGCGCGGGCGGCCTCGATCGAGATGCCAAGGCGCTCTTTGAGCTTGGGCTGGCCGACGAACTCTTCGAGCGCCTGGGGCCGCAACGTCGTGTCGAGCAGGACGTCCTCGTCCTGAGCGCCGGTGACCAGGAGGCCTTCCTCACGCATCGACCTGCTCCGTGCTCGTCATGGGATCGCTCATCGCTGCCCCAGCACCTGGAGCGCGTGGCGGACCTGCTCCTCGAGCGGCAGGTCGCCCGGCACGTCGCCCAGCACCTCGCGGATCTCGATCGGCGCATACCCGAGCGCTTCGAGGGCCTCCCGCACCTGGGCCAACTCGCTCGTGGGGCCAGGGCCGCCGACGAACTCGCCGAGTTTGGGCGCCAGTTCCAGGATCAGCTTCTGGGCCGTCCGTTTGCCGACGCCGGCGACAGCCGTGAGGGCGTCGACGTCCTCGGCCGCCACGGCTCTCCGTAGCTCCTCGGGCCGGAACGTGGCCAGCATGGCGAGCGCCAGCGCCGGCCCCACGCCGCTGGTTCCCAGCAGGATGCGGAAGAGGTCCCGGGAAGACTCGGTGTCGAACCCGTAGACCGCCATCAGGTCTTCCCGGACGTGCAGGTGGGTGTGGAGCACGATCTCCTCGCCCAACCCGGGAAGTGCCGCCAGGTCACGCGGCGTCAGCGCCACCTCGTAGCCGACCCCGTTCACGTCGAGGAGCACACCGCCCGGCCCGCGACCGACCAGCACGCCTCGGAGGCGGCCGATCACGAGCGCGCTCCGTGGAGGGCACGTCGCAAGGGGTTCTGCACGTGACACAGCGCGATCGCCAGGGCGTCGGCGGCGTCGGCGGGGCGCGGGGCCGTGGCGAGGCCGAGTCGTCGCGCCACCATCTCCTGCACCTGGTGCTTGCCTGCCGCACCGTCGCCGGTGACCGTCGCCTTCACCGCGGACGGCGAGTACTCGTGCACGTCCAACCCGGCGGCGGCTGCCGCCAGCAGCACCACCCCCGAGGCCCGCCCGACGTTGGTCGCCGTCGCCCGGTTGCGGTTCACGAACACCTGCTCGAGAGCCACGACGTCCGGCTGCAGGTCGGCGATCAGCACCTCGAGATCACGGTGCAGCTCCAGGAGACGATGGGCGACGGGCAGCGCCGGGTCGGTCCGGATGACCCCGACGGAGACGGCCACAGTCCCTGACGACGCTCGGCGGACGGCGCCGTACCCGGTGGTGGTCAAGCCCGGATCGATCCCCAATACGAACATGTGTTTGGGAAGCATAGAGCCTTGGGTGGGGGCCCACGCGGATCTTGGCAGCACGGTACTCAGTACCAAGTACTTGGTACCCGGTACCGCCTACTCGGCGGCCAGCCCGGCGAGGAGCTCTTCCGGGATGTCGAAATTGCCGTAGACCTCTTGGACGTCGTCGAGCTCGTCGAGGGCATCGACCAGGCGCAGCACCTGGCCGGCGTTCTTCTCATCCAGCTCGATCGTCGTGGAGGGAAGCTGGGTGACCTCGGCGGACTCGGGCTCCAGCCCGGCGGCGACCAGCGCCTCCTTGACGACCGACAGGTCGGAGGGTGCAGAGATCACCTCGAACTGCTCGCCGCTCGGGCGCACATCCTCGGCGCCGGCCTCGAGCGCCGTCAGCATCACATCGTCCTCGTCACCGCCGACGAGGATGTAGCCCTTCTGGTCGAACAGGTAGGCGACCGATCCCGGCTCGCCGAGGTTGCCGCCGTTGCGGGTGAAGGTCGAGCGCACGTCGGAGGCCGCCCGATTGCGGTTGTCGGTGAGGATCTGCACCAGCAGGGCGACTCCGCCCGGGGCGTAGCCCTCGTAGTACATCTCCTCGAGGTTCTCACCCTCGATCTCACCCGTCCCGCGCTTGATGGCTCGATCGATGTTGTCCTTGGGCACCGAGGCCGCCTTGGCCTTGTCGATGGCCTGGGACAACACCGCGTTGGCGGCCGGGTCGCCCCCGCCCTGCCGGGCGGCGGCTTCGATCGCCCGGGTGAGCTTGGCGAACAGCTTGCCGCGGGCCGCATCCTGGCGACCCTTGCGGTGCTTGATGTTGGCCCACTTCGAATGTCCGGCCATCAGCGGTCCTCGATCATCCCTATCAGCATCTCGTGGAGGCGAAGATCGTCGGTGAGCTCGGGGTGGAAGGACGACGCCAGCACGTTGTCCTGCCGCACGACCACCGGGCGACCTTCGTGCTCGGCCAGGATATCGACCGCCGGGCCCGCCTCGGCGATGAGCGGCGCCCTGATGAAGACGGCGTGCATCGGCCCGTCGATGCCGTCGACGTCGAGCTCGGCCTCGAACGACTCGTTCTGGCGGCCGAAGGCGTTGCGCTCGACGACGACGTCCAGCGCCTCCAGTTGCGGCTGGCTTCCTTCGGTCACCGCCGAGCCGAGCACGATCATCCCGGCGCAGGTGCCGAAGGTCGGCAGGCCGGCATCGATGTGCTTGCGGAGCGGCTCGATCATCCCGTAGAGGGTGGCCAGGCGGCCGATCGTGGTCGACTCGCCACCGGGGATGATCAGGGCGTCGATACCCACCAGGTCGTCAGGGAGGCGGACCTCCACGCCGACGGCGCCGAGTGCGGTGACGGCCGCCAGGTGTTCGCGGAAGTCGCCCTGGAGGGCGAGCACGCCGACGATCGGCGCATCCTGCTCACGCACGTCCTACCAGCCTCGCTCCTGCATCCGCTCGCCGGCCGGGATGTCGTCGATGTTGATGCCGACCATCGCCTCACCGAGGTTGCGGGAGACCTTGGCCACGATCTGTGGGTCGTTGAAGAAGGTCGTCGCCTCGACGATCGCCCTGGCTCGGACGGCCGGGTCGCCGCTCTTGAAGATGCCGGAGCCGACGAACACGCCGTCGCATCCGAGCTGCATCATCAGCGCCGCGTCGGCCGGGGTGGCGATGCCGCCTGCCGCGAAGTTGACCACTGGCAACCGGCCGGTCTCGGCCACCTCCTGGACGAGATCCAGCGGGGCGCTCAGGTCGCGGGCGGTCGCCATCAGCTGGTCGGACCCGAGGGTCTGGACCCGGCGGATGTCGTTGGTCATCTGCCGCATGTGCGTCACGGCCTCCACCACGTTGCCGGTCCCCGGCTCACCCTTGGTGCGGATCATCGCCGCCCCTTCACCGATCCGCCGCAGCGCCTCGCCGAGGTTGCGGGCGCCACACACGAAGGGGGTCGTGAAGGCCCACTTGTCGATGTGGTGCTCCATGTCGGCCGGGGTCAGGACCTCGGACTCGTCGATGTAGTCCACACCGAGCGATTGCAGCACCTGGGCCTCGACGAAGTGGCCGATGCGCGCCTTGGCCATCACCGGGATGCTCACCGCCTCGATGATCTCTTCCACCTTGGTCGGGTC
>JBPEXB010000012.1:0-3387 GCA_052032125.1 Acidimicrobiia bacterium | reverse complement strand
ACCTGAGCTCGTCGTCGGCTCCGTCATGATCGTCGCGGGCGAGCGGCCCGCGCCCGGCGTCGTTCGGTTGACGTTCGACGGGCTCACGCAGTTCGGCGAGTTGGATGGAGCGAAGTCGGATCGGGTGGAAGACCTGGTTACGGCGTTCAGGGCCGCCGGCTTGAACACCGAGGCGACCGACCGCATCACCGATTCGACGTGGAGCAAGATGGTCGGGTGGATCCCGATCGGCCTCTTCGCCACGCTGGCCCGACGGACCAACGCAGAGATCGTGTCGGATCCGACGACCGCTCGAGCCCTCATCTCGATCGTGAGGGAGCTGTCGGCGGTCGCGCTTGCCAAAGGCGTCGAGCTCGTGGACCTGGGACCGTTCCACGTGGCGACGTGGAACCGGGGCAGCGTGGCGGAGGCGGTCGAGCAGGTGCTTGCCTCACCGCTGGCCGCCAGCGCATCCCGCCATTCGGCCTTCTCGGACATCGCTGCCGGTCGACCGACCGAGCTGGGCGCCATTCTCGGTCCCATCCTCGAGTCGGCGGACGGGCTCGGCATTCCGGCGCCGGCAAGTCGTGCGATGTACGCCGCGCTCCTGGGTCTGGAGGCGGGTCTGTGAGCGGACTGCTCGACGGCAAGGTCGCCCTCGTGACCGGCGCGGCGTCGGGCCTCGGTCGAGCGGCAGCACTGGCCTGCGCTCGCGAAGGAGCTCAGGTGGCGATCGCCGACATCGACCGCGCCGGGCTCGAGGAGACGGCGGCGGGGATCGACGAGGCGCTGCTGATCGGGACCGACGTGACCGTGGGCTCGCAGGTGGAGGCGATGGTGGCAGCCGTCGTCGAACGGTGGGGGCGGCTCGACGCCGCCTTCAACAACGCAGGTATCGAGGGGATGGTCGGCACCACCACGGTCGAGTACGAGGAGGAGGACTGGGACCGGGTCCTCACCGTCGACCTGAAGAGCGTCTGGTTGTGCCTCAAACATGAGATTGCGCAGATGCTTCACCAGGGCGGTGGGGCGATCGTCAACACGGCCTCGCTGGCCGGCCTGGTGGGCCTGCCGGGGTCGTCGCCGTACGTCGCGGCGAAGCACGGCGTGATCGGGCTCACCAAGACCGCGGCGCTCGAGTACGCCACGCACGGTGTGCGAGTGAACGCCGTGTGCCCGGGTGTCTTCGACACGCCGCTCGTCGATCGCATCGTGGCAGCGACGCCCGACCGCAAGGACCTCTATCTCGACGCCCAGCCGATCGGTCGACTCGGCGCACCCGCAGAGCTCGCTGAAGCCGTCGTGTGGCTGTGCTCCGACCGGGCGTCCTTCGTCACCGGTGCCGCCCTGCCCGTGGATGGCGGATACACCGCCCGCTAGCTGCTCGGAGCCGGGGGCCTTGGTCAGGACTGCGGTGCCGCCCCTCGCATCGACGCCGTGTCGCCGAAGCCGGGCCGGGGCTCGTCGTCGGGGGCGTGGTGGGAGCAGTGGAAGTGCCACATGCGCCACTCCGGACGACCGGCGCCGTCGTCCCGCTGGTACACCTCGGTCGCCCTCCAGTGGTAGCCGCCGGGCCGATCACCCGCGTCGCGTCTGACGAAGCGGGCTCGACCCTCGCAGGCCAGCCACGCCATGTCGCCACTGATCTCGAGACGATGGGTCGTCTCATCGAGCATCTCGTACTCCATGACGCCCTGGAGGTGCTGCCAGAGCTGCACCTTCTCGTCGATGCCGTGGTACGGGTGCCCGTTGCAGTTGAACATGAGGTAGGCGTCGCCGCTCGGGAAGACAGTCCTCATCCGTTCGATGTCGAGCCCCGTGTTCGCACCGATCCACTCGGCGTGCAGTCGCATGATGGCTGCGCGGTCGTCTCGTTCGCTCATCGTGTCACCTCGTGCACGTCGTCATCCGACGACCAGCCGGGATCTCCTGCCGACGATCACGTCGGAACGATAGAGGTGCGGCCCTTCCAGGTGCCGTGCTCGCTGAGGGCGCGAAACCGGAGAGTCGTGAATTCGTGGTGGAAGTCTTTGCGGTTCCGCTCGACCATTGCCACCGCGTGGCGGTCGGCGCCCGACATCGGGCTGTCGCCGTGAACCATGTCGACCATGTCCTGGGCTGATCGCCAGACCGTGAAGGTGGAGACGGTGCGCGGCAGGCGGCCGGCGGCCAAGGCGAGGGTCACGCCCGGATGGTCACGCACGAGCCGCTCCACGGGCTTGCCCCACCGAATGAAGCGAGGGATCTGCGGCAGCTTCAGGCGGGCCAACGTCACCGCCACGACGGGCTCGTCGAGGCGGTGCTCCCGCGCAGTCTCGGTCGAACCGGCGAACTCGGACACGCAGCCCCAGCGCCTCAGGAACTCGAGCCTGACGTGCCACCCGGCGGAGAGCACCTCCCCGAGCCTCGTTTCCGCGAGGAATCGGTCGACGGCGGCCTCGTCGTCCCAGGCAGCGAACATCGCCAGCGATCGCAACTGGACGCGTCCGGCGGACGGGATCGGAGAGCCCAGCTCCATGGTCGTCAAGCACTCGGCATGCTGCAGACCAGCCACCCTGCGGGCCGCCGGTGGCCGGACGAGGGCCGTCGCAGTCGTCGCCAGCCCTGTCCTCGCCAGGTGAAAGGTGTGCATCGACACCCCGGAACCGTACGGCAGCCGCCGCAGAGCTCCCAACCGGGGCCGCCCGTCCGGACTGCACCTGCGGCTCGGTACCCTGGCGGTCACGACCTGCGTTCACCGAGGAGGTCCCGTGTCCCGAGTCGATGAGACCGAGCTGCCCGGCGTCGGCACCCGATATTCCTTCGAGACCGACCACCAGCGCGTCATGGGCGTGATCATGCACCACGACGGACGTCGTGAGGTGTTCGTGGCCGACCGCGACGACCCCGACTGCGTGGACGTGTCCGTGTCGCTCCAGGAGGGCGAAGCCCATGTGCTGGCCGACCTGCTGGGCGGCACCGAGCTGGCTCGCGACGTCGCTCATGCTGCGCAGGGCGTGGCCGGTCTGACCGTGGACTGGGTCCGGGTGTCCAAGCAGGCGGCCACGACGATCGGAGCCCATCGGGTGCGAACCCGCACAGGGGCATCGATCGTCGCCGTCCTCCGCGGCGAGGAGCCGCATCCGGCACCGGGCCCCGACTTCGTGCTCCACGAGGACGACGTGGCGCTGGTCGTCGGGACGTCCGACGGAGTCCGTGAAGTGAGAGCCCTGCTCCAGGGGGACGACTCCTGATCTTCGCTGCCGGGACGGCATCGGGCCTCCTGGGCGAACTGGGCGGGGTCCTCCTCGGTCTGGCCATCCTGGCCGTGGTGGCCGGTCGGCTGGGGGTGTCACCCGTGCCCCTCTATCTCCTCGCCGGCCTGCTGCTCGGCCCGGGCGGGCCGTTCCGGCTCACCGAGATCGAAGG
>JBPEXB010000119.1:0-13712 GCA_052032125.1 Acidimicrobiia bacterium | reverse complement strand
CCCCCCGAGGTGCGTTGGTTCCGACGACGGCAGACGGCCTCCGACGCGTCCGTCTCACCGGAGGGCGCTACCGCCGAGGGGACGGCGACGCTCGGGTGATCGCCAACCAGCGCTCGGTACTGAGTACTGAGTACTGAGTACTCAGTACCGCTCTTCAGGTGGATCGGGAGGTGCGGGCCTTCTCGAGGAGCTCTTCTGCGTGCTCGCGGCCGCGGTCGGATTCAGGGAGGCCCGACAGCATGCGGGACAGTTCTTCGAGGCGCCGCTCGCCGTCGACCAGGGCCACCGACGCCTCGGCGCCGTCGCGAGTGACGACGAAGTGCCGGTCGGCGAAGGCGGCCACCTGCGGAAGGTGGGTGACGCAGAGCACCTGGCGGCCGGAGGCCAACGCCGCCAGCTTGGCGCCCATCGCCAACGCGGTCGTCCCGCCGACGCCGGCGTCGATCTCGTCGAAAGCGACCACCCTCGCCGCCCCTGCCCCCGAGGCAAGTCGCAGCGAGAGGACCAGGCGGCTGAGCTCGCCGCCGGAAGCGACCTTGGAGATCGGTCCCGGGGTCAGACGTCGATCGGAGGCGAAGCGGATCTCGACCCGGTCCGCCCCTCCGGGGCCCGCCTCGGCTTCGTCGACGGTGATCTCGAGGAACGGATCGCTGAAACCCAGCTCCACGAGGTGCTCGAGGGCCTCGGCGGCGACGACGGCTCCCGCCTGACGGCGAGCCTGACGCAGCGCCTCCCCGGCCGCGTCGAGCGCCGCGTTCGCCGCCTCGAGGTCTGCGTCGATCGAGGCTGCCCTGTCGAGCAGAGCGGCCAGCTCGTCGTGGCGAGCCGCCGCCTCGGACCGGAAGGCGAGGATCTCGTCGAGGTCGGCCCCGTACTTGCGCCGCAGCTCACCCAGCAGGGTCAGCCGTTGTTGGACGATCTCGAGCTCCTCGGCATCCATCTCGATCGACTCGCCGGCGTCGCGTGCCGCCACCATCGCCTCGACCAGCTCCGCGTCCAGTCCCTCGACGACGCCGACCAGACCCTCGGTCGCCGGGTCGAGCCCGGCCAGCTGACGAACCGCCGCAATGGCATCGCCCATGTCGGAGCGGGCTTCGTCGAGCGCCGCATGAGCCGCCGATGCCAGCTCGATGATGCGCTCGGCGTTGGTCATCCGGGCCGCCGTGTGCTCGAGCTGCGTGTCCTCTCCCGGTTCGAACGCCGCCTCGTCGATCTCGTCGAGCTGATACGCCAGCAGGTCGCGCTCCCGCTCCAGCCGCCGCCGGTCACCGCCGAGCTGGCGCTGAGCCAGTCGCAGCTCGGCGACCCGGTTCCAGGCAGCCTCGTACTGCTCCGCCGGCGCGGGGTCGGTCAAGCGCCGGTCGATGAGGCGCCGGGCCTCCCGTGGTCGAGTGATGCTGAGCTGATCGTGCTGGCCGACGATCTCGACCGCACCCTCGAGTCGGTCGCCGATCGCCCTGGCCGACACCATGCCGCCGTCGAGGTAGGCGCGGCTGCGACCCTCGCTGACCCTCCGGGCCACCACCAGCTCTTCGTCGCCCCGCACCAAGCGCCCCTCCACCCGGGCATGGTCGTCGGCCGGGCCGATCTGATCGGAACGGGCGTTGGCCCCCATCAGCAGGCGCAGGGCTCCGAGCAAGAGGGTCTTGCCGGCACCGGTCTCGCCGGTCACGACCACCATGCCGTCGCCCGGCTCCAACCGGGCCTCGGAGATGACCCCGAGGTTGTAGACGAAGAGCTCGTCGAGCATCGCTACTCCAGCGAGAACTTCTGCTTGAGGGTGGCCGGGAAGGACCTGCCCGACAGGCTCACGAAGTTGACCCGCTCCTCGGCCCGAGTCACGGTGATGACCCCGCCGGGGAGCACGGACCCGACATCGATGCCATCGACGTTCACGCCCACGGGACGGTCCTCCAGCACCCGGACCTCGAGAGTGCGTTCGGGCGGGAGCACCAGCGCTCGCGAGAAGAGCGAGTGGGCGGCGACCGGCGTCATCATGATGGCGTCCAGCTCCGGGTCCACCAGCGGGCCGCCCGCCGACAGGTTGTACGCCGTGGAGCCGGTGGGCGTCGCCAGCACGACGCCGTCGGCTGCGTAGGTGATGAAGTGCTCGCCGTCGATGGCGACCGCCAAGCGCACGGTGCGCTGGCTCTCGACCTTCTCGATCACCACGTCGTTGAGGCCCGCCACCGGCCGGCCCCCGTCGATCGACGCCTGGATCATCATCCGGTCGGAGGTGAACCACTCCTCCTCGAGCAGCCGCTTGACCGTGCGTCCGAGATCGCGTGGCTCGCCGTCGGCCAGGAAGCCGAGGTGACCGTCGTTGATCCCGTAGACGGGAGCGCCGGTGCGCAGGCCGACCCGCACCGCCTTGAGCACCGTCCCGTCGCCGCCGATGGCCACGACCAGGTCGATGCCGGCGTCGGCGCCGAGGTCGGTCGCCTCCATGTCGAGGGCGGCGGCGTCGTGCTCGGAGGCCACGACCTCGATGCCCTGCTGGCGGGCCGCCGCCGAGAGGTCGTGGGCGAGCTCGAGTGAACGCGGTCGATCGCCGTGGGGAACGATGGCGATTCTCACGTCGAGGCCTCCCTCACTCTGGCGGCTTCGACCGTAGCCGGTCCGAGTCGGAACCATCCGACCACTTCTCTGTTGCCGGACTTGGCGCCGGTGACCGGCGAGGCGATGACGTCGATCGCCCCGAGCCCCTCGGCGGCCAGCTCGTCGATGACGGTGGCGACGGTCTCGATCCGCACGGCGTCGTCTCGCACCACGCCGCCGCGTCCGACCAGCTCGGGGCCCGCTTCGAACTGCGGCTTGATCAGGAGGACGTAGTCGGTGTCGCGATCACCCAGATCGATGAGTTGGTCCGCCACCGTTCGCAGGGAGATGAACGACAGGTCGGCGACCACGACGGAGAACGGGGCGCCGAGGGCTTCGGGATCGGCGTGACGGAGGTTGGTGCGCTCGATGACGACGACCCGTTCGTCACGCCGCAGCGTCCAGTCGAGCTGCCCATAACCGACGTCCAGCGCCACCACCGACGCCGCTCCGCGCTGCAGCAGGCAGTCGGTGAACCCGCCGGTCGACGCGCCGAGGTCGATCGCCCGGCGGCCGGAGACATCGATGTCGAACGCCTCGAGCGCCGCTTCGAGCTTGAGACCGCCCCGGCTCACGAAGCCGTGCTCCGGCTCGCGGAGGTCGATCCCGTCGCCGGCGCCGACGAGGGTGGCCGCCTTGGGCGTGGCCGTGCCGCTCACGTTCACTCTGCCTTCCTCGATCGCCCGCACCGCCTCGGATCGCGAGGCGACGAGGCCTCGGCGGACCATCTCCTGGTCGAGTCGCCGCCGGCTCAGCGGGGCGGCTCCGGCGCCGGTCCACCGGCCTCGACGGAGGCCACCAGGGCCTGCACCTCCTCGGGCAACGGCGTGCCTTCGAGACGGTTGGCGAGGATCGAGGCGATGGCGCCGGCCAGGTCCGGGGCGTCGGCGGCGTCGCCTCGCTCGACGCGATCGAGCATCCGGGCCAGGACGTCGTCGCTCGGCCCGCCGGTGTGGTCGTGGGGATGGTCGGTCATGGTTTGAAGCACCTCGTGTACCGCTGACCCGCATTATGCCGGGACCGACCGACAGGCTTGGTGATCACTCCACGTATCATCGCGACCGATGATCCCCATTCGAGACGTCAACCCGTCGCTGACCTCGTCGGCCGTGACCTTCCTGCTCATCGCCGCCTCGACGGTGGTCTTCTTCTTCGTCCAGCCTCGCGACGGCGCCGACGACCTCGAGTTCGCCTACCGGCAGGCGGCGATCGCCTGTGAGATCACGACCGGCGAGGCCCTGTCGATCGAAGAGATCAACTCGGAGCGGTGCACCGACGGCGACGGCAACTCGTTCTTCCCCGAGAAGTCGCTGCCGGTGTCGATCGTGGTGTCGATGTTCCTCCATGCCGGGCTGCTCCACCTGGCCGGGAACATGTGGAGCCTGTGGATCTTCGGGAACAACGTGGAGGACGCCTTCGGCACGATCGGCTACCTCCTCGTCTACTTCGCCTCCGGGGTCGCCGCCACCGTCGGGTTCGTGGCGCTCAACCCCGACACCACCATCCCGCTCGTCGGCGCCTCAGGAGCGATCTCGGGTGTGATGGGGGCCTATCTCGTCCTGTTCCCCCGAGCCAGGGTGGTGAGCGTCTTCCCGGTGCTGTTCTTCCTGCCGATCGCCGTCCCGGCGGCCATCTTCCTGGTGTTCTGGTTCGTCGCCCAGCTGGCGCTGATCGGCCAAGCGACCGGCATCGCCTGGGAAGCACACGTCGCCGGGTTCGCGTTCGGGGCCGCGGTTGCGGCGATCGGCCGCCGGCCGCTGCTGGCCCGGGTCGACCGGCTGCGCCGCTCCCGCATCCCCATGGCGCTTCGCTGAGGTCAGAGGCCCAGGGCCGCCGGGAGCTCGGCGATGGAGCCGAGCGTCAGATCCGGGGCGAGCTCCTCCTCGACCTCGGTCGGATCGCCCACCACGCCGGTCAGCACCAGCGCCGTCGTCCACCCCTCGGCCTTGCCCATGGCCAGGTCGGTCTCCGGCCGGTCGCCGACCATCATGCACGGGCCTGGCAGCAATCGCCTGGCCAGCATCGCCCGGATGGGAGGGTGGGGCTTGCCGGCGACGTGGTCGGGGACCCGCCCGGTGGCGGCCTCGAGAAACGCCAGCGTCGCTCCTGCACCCGGCCACAGCCCGTCGGGCGCCGGGAAGGTCCGATCGGTGTTGGCAGCGATGAAGCGAGCCCCGGCTCGCAGCGCCAGAGCGCCGTCGCGAAGACGGTGGTAGCTCATCGCTTCGTCGAACCCCACCAGCACGGCCTCGGCCGCTCGCCAGTCGTCGACCTCCACCCCTCCGGCAGCCGAGACCTCGTCCCGCAGGCCGCTCGCACCGACGATCAGGCATCGTTCGCCCGGTGTGACCAGTGAGGCGGCCGCCGCCGCCGACGAGACGATCTGCTCGGGGTGGGCCACGTAGCCGGTGATGCGGGCGATCCGGCGACTGAAATCGTTCCGGGTGCGAGCGGCGTTGTTGGTGGCGAACAGCAGCCGCACACCGGCAACGCTGAGCTGCTCGAGCACCGCGCCGGCACCCGGGATCTCCCGGTCCGCGAGGTAGACGACGCCGTCGAGGTCCACGATCACGTTGGGATGGGTGGAGCGGGCGCCCATCAGGCTCCCACGTCGGAGAGACGCTCGACGATGCGATCGAGCAGCTGCGCGGTCAATCCGAGCGAGTCGACGCTGACTCGCTCGTCGTTGCCGTGGAACATCGACAGGAACTGACTGAATCCGACCGTGTCGTCGAACATCCCGACTCCGTACGCCTCGATCCCCCTGGTCCTGAAGAAGCGCGCATCGGTCGAGACGGGGGTCAGTGCCGGCACGATGCGGCGGCTGCCGGTCATCGACTCGAAGGCGTCGCCGATCGCCTCCCACATCGGCCCGGAGGTCGCCGACGACGTCGCCACGTGATCTTGCACGGCCTCCAGTTCGAGTTCCTCGTAGCCAGGACCGAGGATCTTGCGGAGGTGATCCTCGACGGCCACCTCCGTCTGGCCGGGCAGCACCCGGATGTCGACGAAGGACGTGGCAGCGTCGGCCACCGTGTTCATCTTGGATCCACCCTTGATCACGTTCGGGCTGAAGGTGGTGTGGGTGCAGGCGTGCATCCAGCGGGCCAGGATCGGGTCGTCGTCGGCGATGTCGCTCAGCTCGGCATCGATGCGGTCGGGGTCGAGCAGCGCCGCCGCCCGCGCCGGCTCCAAGCCGATGCCTTCGACGAAGGCCCGCCATTCGGGGGTGATGTCGACGGGTCCGTCCGATCGAGCGATGGCGGCGATCGCCTCGGCCATCCGCACGACCGCGTTGTCGGTCCCATACGGTTGGCTCCCATGCGAGGGGACGCCCGTCGCTCGGACCTTCCGCCAGAACGGGCCCTTCTCGCCCACCTTGACCGGGTAGACGAGGTCGCCGCCGTGAGTTCGCAACGGGGGGAACGCCACCTCGGTCAGGACGTAGTCACAGGCGACGAGGTCGAAGCGCTCCTCGACCAGCCACTTGGCTCCATGGGTGCCGCCGGCCTCCTCGTCGGCGACGCCCAGGTAGACCAGATCGCCCCGCGGCTGAGGTCGGGCTCCGTCGAGATAGGCCTTGAAGACGATCGCCATGGCGGCGGTGAGATTGAGCATGTCGACGGCCCCTCGCCCCCAGATGAAGCCGTCCTGGACGACACCTTCGAAGGGATCGACCGTCCAGCCCGACGGCGTGACCGGCACGACGTCGAGATGGCCCATGAGCAGCAGCTTCGGCGCCGCGGGGTCCCGGCCGGGAACCCGATACACGACGCTGGCCCGACCGGGAACCGGCTCGACCACCTCGCCGGGGGCTCCGAAGAACGCCTGGAGGGTCTCGACCGAGCGATGCTCGTGCCCGCTGGCCGGTGTCCCGTCGTTGACGCACTCGTTGCGGATGAGCGCCGTGAGCAGCTCGAGCACCTGACCTGATGACGAGTCGGTCATCGTCACACGCCGAGGTGGTCGAGCAAGGTGTACATCGAGGGGACCAGCGGGCGTTCGCGCAGCTCGTCGAGTGGTACGAACTCGGCCGCCAGGGCGTCGTCTCCGGCCACGAGCTCACCGCCGACGACCTCGGCGGCGAAATCGATCAGGGCGAAATGATGGTCGGGCGGGTCACCGTCCCCC
The DNA here is from genome assembly GCA_052032125.1 of Acidimicrobiia bacterium. GTDB lineage: Bacteria > Actinomycetota > Acidimicrobiia > Spongiisociales > Spongiisociaceae > JBPEXB01. The sequence continues at coordinate 6,983 of JBPEXB010000119.1, read as the reverse complement.
ATGCCGTCGCCGACCCACAGGACCCGGCCGAGCCGAACGTCGAGCCCCGTCTCCTCCTTCACTTCCCGAACGGCGGTGGCGGCCAGCGTCTCGCCGAAGCGGGCCTTCCCTCCCGGCACCGCCCACAGGCCGTGGCGCACGGGCCCGCCCCGCTGGACGATCAGCATCCTCCCCTGGTCGACGACGACCGCGCCGACACCGACCTGCGGCCGGTCAGCGCTCACGATCGTCGTCGTGGTGCATCACGATGGAGCGAGCCGAGAAGCCGCCCGCCTCGAAGAAGTTCTTGGCGAGCCGGTGGCCGGGCAGCACGTGCGCATCGAAGAGGGTGTGCCCGCTGGCCCGGAAGTCGTCCATCAGCGTGTCGCGCATGATCTCACCCAGCCCCACCGCCCGTGCCTCCTCCTCGACGAAGACCAGGCGGATCACGGCGACCCGCCGGCCGTCCTCGTGAGCGTTGAGCGGTTCGGAGCGACCGACGATGAACCCGAGGGGATAGCCGTCGATCTCACCGAGATACGCCCGCACGTTGGCGTCCGACAGCAGGTTGCGGAACGACCGGGCCACCGGCTCGTCGAGGCCGTCCGCCCGGGGCCACATCGGATGGAGCGCCACCATCTCCTTCTCGAGGGTGCGATACAGATCGACCAGGACCTCGATGTCGTCGTCGCCTGCCGGCCTGGCGGTGATGAGGATGCCCATGCGGTCAGGGTAGCCGCCGGGTCATCCTCCGAATCCCCCAGCTGGTGACCAGCCGGGCGGCCTCCAGCACGATGGCCGTGTCCATCTTCGAGTCGCCCGCCTGACGATCGCGGAAGATGATCGGCCGCTCGACGACGGTGCAGCCGGCCCGAACAGCTCGCCACGCCGTCTCGACCTGGAAGGCGTACCCGGCCGCATGCGAGGTGGATGGATCGGCGGCCGCCAACCCGGCCCTGCTCCAGGCGCGAAAGCCGGCAGTGATGTCACGAACGTCGACCCCCAACATCGTCCGCGCCCACAGGTTGCCTCCGGCCGAGATGAGCCGGCGGCTGAGAGGCCAGCCGGGGGTGCCGCCACCTTCGACGTACCGACTTCCGATCGCCAGGTCGGCCCCGTGGTGCACGGCCTCGATGAGCATCGGCAGGTCGGCAGGATCGTGCGAGAAATCGGCGTCCATCTGGCAGATGACGTCGACGTCGTGGTCGAGCGCCGCCGCGAATCCGGCGGCATAGGCGGGCCCGAGGCCTTGCTTCTCGGTCCGGTGGAGGACGCTGACCTGCTGGTCGGCAGCTGCCAACTCGTCGGCCAGGTCACCGGTCCCGTCCGGCGAGCCGTCGTCCACGACCAGGACTCGGCTGCCGATGGCGCGCACGGCAGCGACCAGACGTTGGAGGTTGTCGGCCTCGTTGTAGGTCGGGATGACGGTCAGGGCGGCGACTCCGAGGTCGCCGGGCGTGGCCGCCATGTCGCCTCCGGGCTCTCGAGCGGTGATCCCCATCCGTCAGCTATCGGCAGACGGGGGCGTGCACCTCAGTCGTTCAGGCCACCATCGATCAGGCGCAGTCCACGCACAGCATCTTGCGCTTGTTGGCGAGCTGACTCGCCTTCAGCACGAGGAAACAGGACTGGCACACGAACTCGTCGCCGCGCATCGAGTCTGCTTCGACGTCCATGGTCATCTCTTCACGGCGGATCGCCATGATCTCCGACGCCTCGTCCACGAGCATCGTCGCCGACTCGTCGGTCTCGACGATCTCCAGTTCCTCGGCCTCCAGGGCGTCGAGCGCCACCGGTGCTTCTTCGTCGTCGGTCTCGTCGTCGTCCGAGTCGTCATCGACGTCGTCTTCGTCATCGAGGTTCAGGGTCTCGTCGGGCTCGATGCCGTCGTCGTCGAGATCGACATCGTCGTCCAGATCGACGTCGTCATCGTCGAGGTCTTCGTCGATGTCCTCGTCGATCTCTTCGTCGACCTCTTCGACCAACGCACCTTCTCCGGGCATTCGTCCTCCAAACAGCGGCGGGAGTATAGACCACTCCCCCATTCGTGTCGCGCTCTGCCCGAGGCTCGAACAGCGTGCGGTGTCAACGCTTTTCGGCCAGCTTCGGGTCAGATCTTGAGCGCTATTCGTCCGCCATGAACGCGGGCGGTCACCGGCGTATTCCCGACGAACTCGCCGTCGATCTCCACCGGCCAGGGGGACGCGGACTCGACCCGCACCTCCGGCACCGACCAGCGCCGAACCGACCGGTCCGTGAGATGCAACCCCCGGAGCACCTTCGGCACCAACCGGGCCGCCTCCCGCTTGCGAGCGGTGATCACCTGCACGTCGAGCATCCCGTCCACCAGCGTCGCCTTGGGGGCGATGTTGAAGCCTCCACCGAAGAACTGGCCGTTGGCGAACACCACGGCGATCGCCTCACCCTCGAAGGTCTTCGACCCGGCCGACACGGTGACCGCCCCCCGCTGGAAGCGAGGCAGGGCGCGGACCAGCGCCGAGACGTAGCGGGCGGTGCCCCAGCGAGGCGAGATCGCAGCCGCCCGCTGAGCGGCGGCTCCGATGACGCCCGCATCACCGACGTTGACGAACCACCGCCTGCCCCACTCGCCCATCACCATCCCGACGTCGATGAGGTACGTCTGATCCCCGGCGAGGTGATCGGCCGCCTCTTCCAGTTTCTGGCTGATCCCGAAGGTCCGCAGCAGATCGCATCCGGTGCCGGCCGGGAGGACACCGAGGGTCGGCGGCTCCTCCCACTCGTGGGCCATGAGCTCGTTGACGAGGGCGTTGACCGACCCGTCGCCGCCGACGGCCACGAAACGAGTACGACCCGCTTGCACCTCGGCGGCAACGACCTCCGACAGCGTCTCGAGACCGTCGACCACCCGAACGTCGGCTGCGATGCCTCGTGCGGCGAGCGCCGCCGTGCTTCGCTCCAGGGCGGTTCGTCCCTTACCCGCCCGTGGGTTCACGAGGACCAGCCACTCGCTCACGTCGCCCCGCCGGCCGCCACCACGCCGCGATCCACCACATCGAGCATGTCCTTCGCCACCGCTGCCACGCTGGAAGCTCCGAGCGTGGGGGCGGCGTCGCGGAGCTGTCGCCCGACGTCGAGGATCTGTCGTGACGTGCGGACGAAGTCGCCGGCGGCGACGTCATCGTCCTCCAGCAGGCGATCGAGGTCGACGCCGGTGGCCCACCAGTACGCCAGCGGCGCGAATCCCGGATCCGGGGGCCGGGAGCGAGGCAGGCCATGGGACCGCTCCGACTCGTTGAGCCAGTCGGCCAGGTCCAGCAGGTCCTCCCAGCGGTCCTCCAGCAGCGGCGTGGGCCACCGCTCGGTCGACTCGTCTGCTCGGGCTTCGAAGACGAACGCGGACAGCAGCGCCGCCAGCTCGGCGGGCGACAGACCGTCGAAGAGGCCCCGCGAGATCGCCTCGACCATCAGCAGGTCCAGCTCGTTGTACACGACCCGCAGGGCCTCGCCCTGCGAAGAGAGCGACCAGTCGGACTGATACCCCCATTCGTCGAGCAGCTCGAGCACCCGGCGCAGCTCCCCCACCAATCCGGCACCGTCCTCCGTGAGACGGCTTCGCTGCCGCTCGAGCTCGCGGCGCAGCCGCCGCGCCCGGCGGCCGGCGCCTCGACGCTCCTGGGAGACCTCGTTGGTGGGTCCGGTGTCCACGGCTCCCGGCACCAGCGGTCGGGCGTCCTCGCCATCGAGCTCGTCGAGCGTTCGGGCCAGCGCCACCAGTTCGTGGCGGGGCGGCGGGAACGGGCTCGGCACCGCCACCTTCCCGACCACCTCGGTGCCCACCGGCAGGTCCCGGGCGCGGATCTTGCTGCGCTCGCCATCCGACCTGACCACGTCGAACAGGGCACCCGAGTTGCGCTGCTTCTTGCGAGCGATGACGAAGCGGCTCATCGCCCCGTTGAGCGGCACGTCGAGCACGTTGCCGACCCGCAGCTTCTCGGCCGCCCGGGCGGCGGACGACTTGGAGCCGGCGACCGCTGGAGGCGGGCGATCGAGCTCCGCCCACACGTCGCCGGGCCCGTCCTCGGCCTGCGCGATCGCCTCCGCCAGCCGCCGTTCGTTCCTGCGGATCGCCTTCTCGAGGCGGGCCAGGCTCCGGTCGCTCTGGAATTGGGCGAAAGAGGCCCGCAGCAGTTCCTCTGCTCGCTGGCGGTCGTAGTTGGCGATCAGGTTCACCGCCATGTTGTAGGTGGGCCGGAAGCTGGATCGCAGCGGATGGCTGCCGGCGGTGGCGATGGCCGTGACCCGCTCGAACGGCACGTACGGCGAGTAGAGAACGACGCCGTGGCCGATCGTGTCGATCCCCCTCCTGCCTGCCCGCCCGGTGAGCTGGGTGTACTCGCCGGGGAGCAGCAGCTCATGGCCCTCCCCCGTGTACTTGCTGAGCTTGTCGAGCACCACAGTGCGAGCCGGCATGTTGATCCCGAGCGCCAGGGTCTCGGTGGCGAAGACGAGCTTGACGAGGCCGCGAGAGAAGAGGTCCTCGACGACCTCCTTGAAGGCCGGCACCAGCCCGGCGTGATGGGCGGCGACGCCCGCCTCGAGGTTGGCCAGCCAGCGGCCGTACTCGAGCACCGCCAGGTCGTTCTCGTCCAGATGCGCCGTTCCTGCCTCGGCGGTGGCACGGATCTGCTCCCGTTCGTCACGATCCGTGAGCCGAACACCGGCGGAGACGACGGTGGCGGCGGCGTCTTCGCAGCCGGCCCTGGAGAAGACGAAGTAGATCGCCGGCAGCATCGATCGCGGGGCCAACTCATCGACGATCTCCAGCCGCCGGGGCGTCACGAAGCGGCGACGCCTGCCCCGCTGACGCGACAGGAGACGGGGAATGGCGGGGTTGGGGACGCGCCCCTTCTTGCTCTCGATGAACATCGGGAGCAGCGGGACCTCGTCCTCGCCGGCGAAGTCGCGCACGGCCCACCACGACTCGAGCGGCACCGGCCGCTGCTCCTCGATGACAAGGTGGGTCGGCCCGCGCCGGGCCCGCATCCAGTCGGTGAACTCGCCGGCGTTGGCCACCGTCGCCGAGAGCGCCACCAGTTGGATGTGGCGAGGGGCATGGATGATGACCTCTTCCCAGACGGCCCCTCGAAAGCGGTCCTGCAGGTAGTGGACCTCGTCGAGCACCACGACCGCCACATCGTCGAGATCCGACCCGGCGTAGATCATGTTGCGGAGGACCTCGGTGGTCATGATCACCAGCGGGGCGGAACCGTTGATGCTGTTGTCGCCGGTCAGGAGGCCCACCCGCTCGGCGCCGTAGCGAGCGGTGAAGTCCCGGAACTTCTGGTTGGACAGTGCTTTGAGCGGCGTCGTGTAGAACGCCCGCCGGTCGTTGGCCAGGACGTGGTCGACCGCGGCCTCGGCGACCAGGGTCTTGCCGGCGCCGGTCGGGGCGGTCACGACGACGGACTCCCCGCGTTCCACCGCTTCGGCGGCCACGATCTGGAAGGGGTCAGGGGTGAAGCTGAGCGTCTCGAAGAAGCGGTGGACGCTCATTTCCTGAGCAGGAGCTTCACGAGCCAGATGGTCGACTCATAGAAGAGGTAGAGCGGCGCCGACAGCAAGAGCAGCGTCAGGGGATCACCGGTCGGGGTGACGATGGCACCGATGACCACGATGATCAGCACGGCCCAGCGCCTGCCCGCCGCCAGCTGCGCCGACGTCACCACACCGGCAGCCGCGGTCCCGAACAGGAAGACGGGGAATTGGAAGGCGATTCCGAACACGAGCAGGAATCGGATGACGAATCGGACGTAGAACTCGACGGTGATCAGGATCCCGAGGCCCGGCTGGATGTTGAGCAGGAAGTCGAGCGCCCGCTCGAGGCTCCAGTAGGCGAAGGCGACACCCAGGCAGAACAGGAACACGAGCGCCGCCACGATGGGAATGGCCCACTTGCGCTCCTTCGACGTGAGCGCCGGGGTCACGAACGCCCACGCCTGATAGAAGATGATCGGGCTGGCCAGGATCACACCGCCGAACAGGGCGATCCGCATGGCGATCGAGAACGGCTCGGTCGGTCCGGTGATGACCAGCTGCTGGCCGTCGGTGACGTTGAGGTAGGGCTGCTGGAGGATGTCCAGCAGGTCCGCCCGGAAGAAGAAGGCGGCGAACGCCCCGACCAGGGTCGCCAGGGACGCCTTGATGAGGCGGTTCCGCAGCTCCGCCAGATGACCCATGATCGGCTGGCGTGTTGTGTCGACCTCGTCGGTCACGGCCCGGTCTGCTCCTCGGGCTCCGTCTCGGTGATCTCCGTGGGTGCCGCAGTCAGGTCATCCGGCACCGGGTCCTCCAGGCCCTTCCAGGCCTCCGACGGCGACACGCCGGTCTCAGGCTCGGCCCCCACCCACTCGACCTTGCCGCTGCCGCGCAGCTCCTCGACCGTCCGATCGAGGGCTTCGGTCGAGGCGTCGCCCCTCGCCTTGCTGGCCGCGTCGGCGAGGGCATGCTTCGCCTCCTTGGGCGGCTCGGTGCCGACCCATTGCACCTTCCCGGCGTCGCGCACCTCGCTGACGGTCCGGTTGAGGGCGTCGGCGGCCGGGTCGGCGCTCTCCTTGACGGCGTCGGCCGTCTCGGTGAGCGACTGCTTGATCTCCGACACCGGCTTGGTGAGGTCCTGGCGCACCGCGTCGAGCGGCTCCTTGAGGCTCCTCACCTCGGCGTCGAGGCCCTGGCGGATCTCCGACGCGGCCGCCCGCAGGTCGCGCACGTACCCGCCGATCTTCCTCGCCATGTCGGGAAGGCGGTGCGGCCCGAACACGATGAGAGCGATCAGTCCGATCGTCATCAGTTCGCCTGGTCCGATGGACTGGAACATGCGACCCCCATGGTAGAGGGGCCGACGGCTAGAGAGGTACCAGCTCGCGCAGCAGGCTGAGTCACCAGTCGCCAGTCACCAGGGGCGCTCGCGACGCGACGCACGGCCGCGGGGCCCCACCACCGCGGCTCCCCGCGCACGAACCCGG
>JBPEXB010000118.1:0-8366 GCA_052032125.1 Acidimicrobiia bacterium | reverse complement strand
GGATAGGGGTAGTCGCCCCAGTTGACGGGCTTGGTGATCTCGCCGAGCTCCTCGTCGAAGCGGTGGAAGCGCCGTTCCCAGTCGATCGGGGCGGCCGGGGGAGCGTCGTTGTCGGCGGTGCTCGTGAGGTGGGTGTGCAGGTCTCGGTTGACGACGTATCCCACGCGGTCGATCGATTCGAGGAACCCCTCGGCGACCATCTCTTGATACGCCATGTTGACGGTGTTGCGCGACAGCCCGAGTTCGGCCGACAGTGCCCGCGACGACGGCAGCAGCTCGCCGGCGTTGAACTCACCCGTTTCGATAGCCTTGGTGAGACCGGCGCGGAGCTGCCGATAGAGCGGTTCGTCGGCGGTGGGGTCGAGCGGCATCAGAGTCGGGACTCGAGCCGCGGTCGGGCGGGTCACTGGTACCTCTCGACTGGGTCGTTCTGGCACTTTACCTGGGTCCAAGGCGCCTGTACATTGCGGACGAGGAGGAGAACACGTTGCCGAGCGCTCGCGCCGATCTGCGGCACCTGATCCTGCATTTCACCAAAGGCCAGGCCTGGCGTGACGGCACGGTGCCCATCTACACGAGGGGCGACGGCTGCTACCTCTGGGACGAGAACGGCCGCCGCTACCTCGACGGGCTGGCCGGGCTCTTCGTCGTGCAGATCGGCCACGGGCGCCGCGACATCGCCGAGGCGATGGGCAACCAGGCGATGGAGCTGGCCTACACACCCTCCTGGTCGGCGACCCACCCGCTGGCCATCGAAGCCGCCACGACGATCGCCGACCTCGCCCCTGGCGACCTCGACGCCGTCTTCTTCGTCAGCTCCGGTTCCGAGGCGGTCGAGTCGGCGATCAAGTTCGCCCGCCAGTACCACGCGGCCAGGGGCAATCCCTCCAAGACCGGTGTGATCGCCCGCCTGAACGCCTATCACGGCACGACGCTCGGGGCGCTCTCCGCCACCGGCCTGGCGGGTATCCGCGAGCCCTTCCAGCCACTGCTTCCTGGGTTCACCCACGTCGACAACACCCTCGGCCACACCGACGGCCCCGCCTGTGCCCGGCTGGTCGAAGAGGAGATCCTGCGCCGAGGCGCCGACACGATCGGGCTGGTCATCGCCGAGCCGGTCCAGAACGGGGGAGGAGCGATCTGCCCGCCGCCCGGCTACTGGGAGGAGCTGCGGGCGATCTGTGACCGTCACGACGTGTTGCTCCTGGCCGACGAGGTCATCAACAGCTTCGGGCGGCTGGGCACCTGGTTCGGAGCCGATCACGTGGGAGTGGTCCCCGACATGATCTCCTTCGCCAAGGGCGCCACCTCCGGATACGCCCCGGTGGGCGGTCTGATCCTGCGGCGGCCGATCGTCGACGCGGTCATGGACGCCGAGGGCGGCACCTTCACCCACGGTGCCACCTGGGGCGGCCACCCGGTGGCGATGGCTGCCACCATCGCCAACCTGACGGCGATGCGAGACGAGAAGGTGATCGAGAACGTCGTCGAGCACGAGGCGTACTTCCGGGCGCAGCTCGACGATGTCATGGCTGCCCACGACGTGGTCACCGACGTGCGAGGTACCGGCTACTTCTACGCCATCGCCTTGGGGCGCAGCCGGGCCGGCGGCCGGGAGCTCACCGAGGCCGAGACCACGCAGATGGTCGGCTCCGTCCTGCCGGAGCTCATCACCGAGGCCGGGCTGCTGATCCGGGCCGACGACCGGGGCGGGCCCAAGCTGATGCTCTCACCGCCGCTCATCGCCTCTCCAGGAGAGCTCGACGAGCTGGTCGAAGGCGTGTCACGAGTGCTGTCGGGCATGGCCGAGAGGCTCGGCGCATGAAGGTCGGCGTCGTCACCGAGATCAAGACCGACGAGAACCGCGTGGCGTTGACGCCCACAGGAGCTCATGACCTCGTCGAGGACGGTCACACCGTGCTGGTGCAATCGGGGGCGGGCGCCGGATCGCAGATCACCGACGACGAGTACGCAGTCGCCGGCGCCACCATCGCCGACTCCGCCGGGGCGGTCTGGGGTGAGTCCGACCTCATCGTGAAGGTCAAGGAGCCCCAAGAGGCCGAGTTCGGCTACCTGTCGAACGGCCAGATCCTCTTCACGTACCTGCACCTGGCGGCCTATCCCAAGGTGGCCCAGGCGCTGCTCGCTGCCGGCACCACGGCGGTCGCCTATGAGACCGTGATGCTGGCCGATCGGTCGCTGCCGCTGCTGGCTCCGATGTCCGAGGTGGCAGGCCGCATGTCGGTCCAGGTGGGCGCCCGGTTCCTCGAGAAGTTCAACGGCGGCCGGGGCGTGCTCCTGGGCGGCGTACCTGGGGTGGAGCCGGCCAGCGTCGTCGTGATCGGCGCCGGGATGGCCGGGTCGAACGCCGTGCAGATGGCGGCCGGTCTCGGGGCCGACGTCAGCGTCTTCGACATCAACCCGGCACCGCTGCGTCACCTGGACGAGGTCTATCGAGGGATGATCAAGACCCGCATCGCCAACCGGCTCGACGTGCGAAACGCCGCGTTGCAGGCGGACCTGGTCATCGGGGCGGTGCTGCTGCCCGGTGCCAAGGCGCCTCGGGTGCTGACCCGCGACGACATCCGGGACATGATGCCGGGCTCGGTGGTGGTCGACATCGCCATCGACCAGGGCGGCTGCTTCGAGACGTCTCGCGAGACGAAGCATTCAGACCCCACCTACGTCGTAGACGACGTCATTCACTACGCGGTGGGCAACATCCCCGGCGCCGTTCCTCGTACGTCGACCTTCGCGCTGACCAACGCCACGGCCCCGTACCTGCGTCTGCTGGCGAACCACGGGGTCGACGGGGCAGTCGAGCGGCGTCCCGAACTGGCCGGCGGGCTGAATACCCGTTCGGGCGAGATCACCAACGAGACGGTCCGCCAGGCGCTCGAATCGTGAGCGGCTGAGCATGGAGCCGCACGCCTCGGTCTTCGTCGGGCTGCACGAGCGGCTCCGGCGCCATCAGCCCACGATCGCCTTCACCGACGGCGACGATCCGCGGGTGCTGGACGCTGCCCGGCTCTTGGTGAAGGCCGGCATCGTCAGACCGACCCTGGTCGGTCACACCGCTCGTGGGGCAGGTGAGGAAGGGCTGAGCGTGATCGAGGTGGCGCTCGGGGACGACCCGCTGTGGGAGGGCCTCGGCATGGTGAAGGAGGGGGCCGTCGACGGGCTGGTCGGCGGCGCCTCGCGACCCAGTGCCGACATCGTGCGGGCGGCGCTCAAGACGGTGGGCATGCGACAGGGGGTCGATCTGGTCAGCAGCTGCTTCCTGATGATCCTCGAGCACCGCGGGCCGGTGGTGTTCGCCGACTGCGCGGTCGTACCGGAGCCGGATGCCGCCCAGCTCGCCACCATCGCTCGTACCTCGGCCCACACGTTCCACGAGCTCACCGGCGACACGCCGCGTATCGCCATGCTGTCGTTCTCCACCCACGGCTCCGCCTCCCATGCCTCGGTCGACAAGGTCCGCACCGCCACGGAGCTGGTGCGCCAGGCCGAGCCTGATCTCGTGGTCGACGGCGAGCTCCAATTCGACGCCGCGTTCGTCGAGGAGGTGGGCCTGCGCAAGGCCCCGGGATCACCGGTTGCCGGTCAGGCCAACGTGTTCGTGTTCCCCTCGCTGGACGCCGGCAACATCGCCTACAAGATCGCCGAGCGAGTGGGCGGCGCCTCGGCGCTCGGTCCCCTGCTGCAGGGGCTCGCGGCGCCGGTTCACGACCTGTCGCGAGGCTGCTCCGTCGAGGACATCTTCGAGATCGCCACCATCGCCGGCCTCCAGGCCCTCGAGCTGCATCAGGCGGCGTGACATGACACCAACCACGACCGAGAGGGCCTGCTCCCCATGACACGTATGACATCGAGCGAGGCGTTCGTCGAGACGCTCGCCGCCCACGAAGTGACGGACGTCTTCGGCATCGTCGGGTCGGCCTACATGGATGCGCTCGACATCTTCGAGCCGGCCGGCATCCGCTTCATCTCGGTCGCCCATGAGCAAGCTGCTGCTCACGGTGCCGACGGCTACACACGTGCCTCGGGGCGTCCGGGCGTGTGCATCGCCCAGAACGGACCCGGCATCACGAACTTCGTCACGGCGATCGCCGCCGCCTATTGGGCGCACTCCCCGGTGGTCATGATCACTCCACAGACCGGGTCGATGGGCATCGGCAAGGGCGGTTTCCAGGAGACCGATCAGATGCCGATCTTCGAGAAGATCACCAAGTACCAGGTCCAGGTCAACCGACACGAGCGCATGGCCGAGCACCTGCACCGGGCGTTCACGCTGGCGATGGCCGAGCGCGGCCCGGTCCAGGTCAACATCCCACGCGACCTCTTCTACGGGGAGGCCGACTACGAGATCCAGCAGCCGCTCACCATCGAGCGGTCCGCCGGCGGCCGCCAGTCCCTCGACGCCGCCGCCCAGGCGCTGGCCGAAGCGAAGTTCCCGGTCATCCTGGCCGGCGGGGGCGTGATCATGGCCGACGGCGCTGCTCCACTGTTGGAGCTGGCGGAGTTCATGGACGCCCCGGTCGTCAACAGCTACCTCCACAACGACTCGTTCCCCGCCGGACATCGGCTGGCGTGCGGTCCGCTCGGGTATCAGGGCTCGAAAGCGGCCATGAAGGTCATCTCGCAGGCCGATGTCGTCCTGGCGCTGGGGAGCCGGCTGGGACCGTTCGGCACGCTCCCGCAGCACGGGCTGGAGTACTGGCCGCACGACGCCAAGGTCGTCCAGGTCGACATCGACCATCGGATGCTCGGCCTGGTCCAAGAGGTCGAGGTGGCCGTGCACGGCGATGCCGCCCAGGCGGCCGTGGAGATCCTCTCCCGCCTCAAGAACATGGAAGTGGCCTCTGCCGGCAACCGTCAGGAGCGGCTGGCCGAGGTGGATCGCCACAAGCAGGAGTGGGCCGACGAGCTGGATGCGATGTCCTCGGCTGATGGATCGCCGATCGCCCCCCGTCGGGCCCTGCGCGAGCTCGAGAAGGCGATGCCGGACAACGCCATGGTCACCACCGACATCGGGAACATCTGCTCGGTGTCGAACAGCTACTTGAAGTTCGACCGGCCCAACTCGATGTTCGCGGCGATGAGCTTCGGCAACTGCGGCTACGCCTTCCCGACCGCCATGGGCGCCAAGGTGGCGTCGCCCGATCGACCGGCGATCGCCTACGTCGGCGACGGGGCGTGGGGGATGAGCCTCGCCGAGATCATGACCTGCGTGCGGGAGGAGATCCCGGTGGTGGCGGTCGTGTTCAACAACAACCAATGGGGCGCGGAGAAGAAGAATCAGATCGACTTCTACGACGATCGGTATGTGGGGACCAACCTGACCAATCCTTCGTTCGCCGAGGTCAGCAGGGCCATGGGCGGACACGGGATCACCGTCAACGAGCCGGACGACGTCGGAGACGCACTCCGCGAGGCGGTGGGCTCCGGACAACCGACGGTCCTGGAGCTGATGGTCACCCAGGAGCTGGGCGACCCGTTCCGCCGCGACGCCCTCAAGAAGCCGGTGCGCCTGCTGGAGAAGTACCGAGAGTACGAAGCGTGAGCGACCCGACACTCCGGGATCCGGGGCCCGGAGCCCGGACTCCGGATACCGTTCCCTCATGACCGACTTCTTCGATCTCCCTGAACCGCAGTACGCCGGCGGGGAGCTGCCGGCTCGAGCCGAGGTGGTGATCGTCGGCGGGGGGATCGTCGGGTGCTCGATCGCCTATCACCTGACCCGCCGGGGAATCACCGACGTGCTGCTGCTCGAGCAGAACACCCTCACCGGTGGCACGACCTGGCACGCCGCCGGGCTCGTCTCGCAGCTCAAGTCGTCGCACAGCCTCACCAAGCTGGCGACCTATTCGGCGAGGCTGTTCGAGGAGCTGGAGGACGAGACCGGCCAAGCGACCGGCTACCGGATTCCGGGCTCCATCTCGGTGGCGTCCGACCCGGAGCGCTGGGAGGAGATCCTGCGCGGCATGTCGATGGCCAAGACCGTCGGTGTCGAGATGGAGATCATCGACATGGACCGGGCGGCCGAGTTGTGGCCCCTCATGCGCACCGACGACCTGGTCGGCGCCGTGTACATCCCGCGGGATTCGGTGACCAGCCCGGTCGACACCACGATGGCGCTCGCCAGGGGCGCCAAGGATCGGGGGGCCGCCATCCGGGAGGGTGTCTCGGTCACGAAGCTGCGGGTCGACGGTGAGCGAGTGTCCGGCGTCGAGACCGAGGCGGGGTTCGTCGAGGCGGAGACGGTGGTGCTGGCGGCCGGCATGTGGACCCGCCAGCTGGCCGCCGACGCCGGTGTCAACGTGCCGCTCCACGCCTGCGAGCACTTCTACATCGTCACCGAGCCGATCGAGGGTATGAGCCCCGGCACACCGACGCTGCGCGATCCCACCAACTACACGTACTTCAAGGAGGAGACCGGCAAGGTGATGGCCGGGTTCTTCGAGCCGCGAGGCAAGTTGTGGAAGACGCACGTGCCGAGGGACTTCACGTTCGGCACGCTCCCCGAGGACTGGGAGCACGTCGGGCCGGTCTTCGAGCGGGCGATGCACCGGGTGCCGGCACTTGGCGAAGTGGGGCTCCAGCTGTTCTTCAATGGCCCGGAGTCGTTCACGCCGGACGGGGTGTACTACCTGGGCGAGTCTCCCGAGGTGGACGGCTGCTTCGTGGCCGCCGGCTTCAACTCCGTCGGCATCCAGTCCGCCGGAGGCGTGGGGTGGGTGCTCGCCGACTGGATCGCCGACCGGCGTCCACCCATGGACCTGTCGTCGGTGGACATCCGCCGCACCTTCCCCTTCCAGGCGGAAGAATCGTTCCTGCGTGCGCGGATCTCGGAGAGCCTCGGGCTGCTCTACGCCATGCACTGGCCGTACCGGCAGTTCGAGTCCGCCCGCGACGTGCACCGCTCGGTCCTCCACGATCGGCTCGACGCCCACGGCGCCGTGTTCGGAGAGGTCGCCGGCTGGGAGCGGCCCAACTGGTTTGCGTTCGGGGACATGGAGCGCCGGTACGAGTACTCCTATGGGCATCAGAACTGGTATCCGGCCGCCGCCCGCGAGTCGGAGGCGGTCAGGGAGCGGGTCGGCGTGTTCGACCAGTCGTCGTTCGCCAAGTTCCGCGTCACAGGCCCTGATGCGCTGGGCGTGCTCAACCATCTTGGCAGCGCCGACGTCGACAGCCCGATCGGCAAGGTGGTCTACACCCAATGGCTGAACGAGGCGGGTGGGATCGAGGCCGACCTCACCGTGACGCGGCTGGCCGACGACGACTTCCTGGTCGTGACCGGCGCAGCCGTGACGACCCGGGACTACCACACCCTTCGGCGAGCGCTGCGGGGGAGAGATGCGACGCTGCGCGACGTGACCATGGACCTGCCGGCGCTCGGGGTCATGGGCCCGCGGTCACGGGATCTGCTCGGAGCGCTCACCGAGACGCCCCTCGACAACGAGTCCTTTCCGTTCGGGTGGTCGCAGGAGCTCGAGGTGGCCGGCATTCCGGTCCGAGCGCTGCGGGTCAGCTACGTCGGCGAGCTCGGATGGGAGCTGTATGTGTCGCGTGGGCGCGCCGTCGATCTCTTCGATGCGGTCATGGCGGAGGGGGAGCAGTACGGCATCCTGCCTGCTGGGTATCACACCCTGAATGCGCTCCGGCTCGAGGCCGGGTACAAGCACTGGGGTCACGACATCACTGACGAGGACACGCCGATCGAGGCGGGCCTCGGCTTCACGATCGCCTGGGACAAGCCGGGCGGGTTCCTGGGACGCGAGGCGCTGCTGGCTCAGAAGTCCGAGCGGGTGCGGCGCAAGCGCATCGTGCACTTCAAGCTCACCGACCCGGACCTGGTGCTCTATCACGACGAGCCGATCTATCGCAACGGTGTGCTGGTCGGCCGCACGAGCTCCGGCATGTACTCCCACACCTTCGGCGCCTGTCTGGCGATGGGGTATCTCGAGCACGACGAGGGCGTCACCGAGGACTGGGTCGAGTCCGGCAACTTCGAGATCGAGGTCGCTACGAGGAGAGTCCCGGCAGACGCCTCGTTACGACCGTTCTTCGCCGCGAGGGTGCGGGACTAGGAGCGGGGTCCGGAGTCCGGCACCCGGAATCCGGCCTCCGGCAGCCAGCAGCCAGCAGCGCGGCGTGCTCGCAGCGAACCGTTCGCAGGGCTGGTCACCCAGATAGGACCCCCTGCGAGGCGCGAGAGGTGAGAGACGGCCGGGTAGCTGGCGGCTGGTAGCTGGGGCGGGGCGCTCCGCGCCCCGTATCTCGTACTCAGTACTCAGTACTCCGACGGCCGTGTGCACCGTTGATCCGGGGGTGCCGGGCCCGCCTCGCGCGCGAGCCCCTTC
>JBPEXB010000117.1:0-2995 GCA_052032125.1 Acidimicrobiia bacterium | reverse complement strand
CATGCGGCACAGGAGCCACCGTCGCCCGAGCAGATGCAGGCGATGATGCAGAAGATCTTCGATCTCGAGGCCGAGATGGACGACCAGGGGGCGTTTCTCTTCGGGGGCCGGCTTCACGGCGTCGACGCCTCGACGGTCGTGCGTTCCGGCGACACCGACCACGTGCTGACCGACGGCCCCTTCGCAGAGGCCAAGGAGCACATCGCCGGGTTCTACATCATCGAGGCCGACGACCTCGATGCGGCCCTGGCCTGGGCCCGCAAGGTCGTGGATGCGGTCGGCGCCCCGATCGAGGTGCGTCCCTTCGCCGCCACCGGCAAGGCCGCCGATCACATGCCGGGCTGAGGCCCGCCTCCCTTGCAGGCAGATGTCGAGCGTGTCTTCCGGGAAGCCTCCGGGCAGGCGGTGGCCACCCTGGTCCGGGTCTTCGGTGACATCACCATCGCCGAGGATGCGGTCCAGGACGCCTTCGCGGTGGCTGTCGACCGTTGGCCGCGCGACGGGATTCCCCCCAACCCGGCCGGGTGGATCATCACCACGGCCAGGCGGAAGGCGATCGACGGCCTGCGGCGGACGGCCCGGGGTCGAGAACTCCACGAGCAACTCGGGCGCGAGGCTGCCCGTCTCGAGCCGGCGCCGGTCGCAGATCGTGACGAGGGGCCGGTGAGCGACGACCGGCTTCGGCTGATCTTCACGTGCTGCCACCCGGCGCTGCGCCAGGAACACCAGGTGGCGCTGACCCTGCGGCTCATGGGTGGTCTCAGCGTCGAGCAGATCGCCCGCTCGTTCCTGGTCAGCGAATCGACCATGGCCAAGCGCCTGGTGCGGGCGAAGTACAAGATCAAGGCCGCCATCATCCCGTACCGGGTCCCTCTCGACCCCGACCTCCCCGAGCGCCTCCAGGCGGTGCTGGCGGTGCTCTATCTGATCTACAACGCCGGCGCCGACGACCGGGAGCGAGACGATCTGCGAGCTGAGGCGCTCCGGCTTGCGCGGTCGCTGGTCGAGTTGATGCCCGACGAGCCGGAGGCGTCCGGGCTGCTGGCGCTCATGCTGCTCAACGAGTCGAGGATGGCCGCTCGCTTGGACGGGAGCGACATCGTGCTGTTGCGCGATCAGGACCGTGCCCGGTGGGACCGGGAGATGATCGACGAGGGGCAGTCCATCGTGCGGGCGTGCATCCGGCGGAATCGGCCCGGGCCCTATCAGCTCCAGGCCGCCATCCAGGCGGTCCACGGCGATGCCCGGACCTTCGCCGAGACCGACTGGTCGCAGATCGCTCTCCTCTACGACCGGCTCCTGACCGTGATGCCGACGCCGGTGGTGGCCTTGAACCGGGCGATCGCGATCGGTGAGACGCAGGGACCGGCGGCGGGGATGGCGGCGCTGGAGGGTCTTGACGCCCAGCTCTCGACGTACCACCTCCTCCACGCGACGAGAGGCTCGATGCTGCGCGACCTCGGCGACGTCGATGGAGCAGCAGATGCCTATCAGCGCGCCCTCGACCTGGCTCCGACGGACGAGCACCGGCGGTTCTTCTCCCGAGAGCTGGCCACGCTCGTAGGCTCGTCGGCGTGACCGATCACCCGCTCCTCATCGCGTCGACCATCGACTGCAACGACCTCGAGCTCATGACGCGGTTCTGGGCCGAGCTGCTCGGGGTCGAGTACCAGATCCACGAGCCCTTCGGGTTTCTCGCCCACCCCGACGGCCGCAAGGTCACCCTGTGGCTCCAGCGAGTGCCCGAGGAACGCAGCGGGAAGAACCGGGTGCATCTCGACTTCGTCGTGGACGACCTCGACGCCGCCTCCCAACGAGTGGTCGAGCTGGGCGGCAGCGTCGGCGAGCGCAGTGACTGGCAGGGCTTCGTCTGGAACACCTGCGCCGACCCCGAGGGCAACCTCTTCGACCTCATGCAATCGCAACAGCCGGTTGACGACGACGGTTGAGTTGGACGCATTCTGCCCCGATGAAGACACCATGATCGCCCGCGCATTGGTGCACTGAGGTGGCCCATCGTCAACGCCTGTCGGCGCGCTTGCGGCGCCGGAAGGCCTTCTCGATCGTGCTGTGGATCGCTGCGTTGGTGTTGGCCGTCGGATACGCCTTCTTCCCGACCGGTGCGGGGGAACCGGCAGGTCGTGTCGATGCAGCGGTGGAGCCGCTGCGGCCCGATCTGTCGATGGCGCCCGTGGACGTCTGTTGCATCGGCGTGACCGACACGGGCGAGTGGATCTTGCGGTTCGGAGCGACGATCGTGAACGTCGGCGAGGGTGATCTCGTGGTGAGAGCGCAGCGGCGCAGCCGGCTCGGGTCGTGGGCGCTGCGACAGCACATCCTGGACGGCGCCGGCGGATATACGGTGAGCGAGCCCGAGGACGGCGAGCTGATCTGGGGCGGGGACGGCCACGACCACTGGCACGTGGCGGCGGTCGAGACCCATTGGCTGGAGACGCTCGACGGATCGCAGGTGATCGGCTCGGTGATCAAGCCGGGGTTCTGCTTCTTCGACACGACCGAGCACGACCTGGCGCTCGAACGCGCTCCAGGTGCACCGGCGTGGGGTGAGTCCTCCTGCGGGTCGCGTCTCGACACGTCGCTGCTCATGGGTCTCTCGGTGGGGTGGGGTGACACGTACGCCTGGCACCTGTTCGACCAGAACATCGACGTCACGGGGCTGGAGCCGGGTCGGTACCGGATACGAGCGGTCGCCGACCCTCAGGATTGGTTCGTGGAGCTGGACGAGACCAACAACGAGACGTGGACCGTCATCGACGTGGCCCTCGACGACGGGGGCCTGCCGGTGGTGACCATCGTCGAGGAGGCACCGCCACCCTGACGAGACGGAGGGGCCCGAAGGCCCCTCCGCTCACCGACTGGGTTGGATGACGGACTAGCTGCTGGTCCCGCCGCTCTTCTTGGTACGGGTCATGAAGCACAGGTGGCTGAGGCCGTAGTACTTGCCGTTCTTGTCGTTCTCGGGAGCGTGCAGACC
>JBPEXB010000116.1:0-11304 GCA_052032125.1 Acidimicrobiia bacterium | reverse complement strand
TTCGGATTCAGCCACAACGTGGTCACGAACACGTTCGGTGGCGACACCGCCGACGACCGCCCCGCCGATGCCACCCGCTCGGTCCAGGGCTCGCTGCGCCAATTCCTCGACAACGCCATCGCGGTGCCCGGTGGGAACGACATGCGGTTCGTGCCGGTCAGTGCGCTCAATGCCACGACCGTCTCCGCCAGCTGGCACCGCATCACCGTGAGCTCGCCGCTGCCGGTCGTGTCCGGCGCCGGCACGACCATCGATGGCACCGTCTACTCGGCCGCCAACGGCACCACGGTGCTCGATCCCAACGCCGGCTCGATCGGCGCGGCCGCGACCAACCCAGGGCTGACCGTCGGCGTCGACGGCATCGCCCTCCCGGTCATCGCCAAGCCCGACCTGGAACTGGTCGGGGCGTCGGGGGTCGACCACGCGTTCGATGTCACCGCCTCGGACACCGTCATTCGCGACATCGCCCTCCGCGGGTTCGACGTGTCGGCCATCGAGCTGACCGGTGCGGACCGCTCGCAGGTCACGCAGACGGTGGTCGGCACCGCGCCTGACGCCATCGCCGACCCAGGGACGGGGGCACGCAACGGCACCGGCATCGAGATCGCAGGAGGCTCGGACGGCTGGGTGACCGAGAGCCTCCTGGCGCACAACGGGCTGGCCGGCATCAACTTCCCCTCCACCGGCACCGGCTGGACCTTGAGCGGGAACGAGGTCGTGTCGAACGGGGTCGACGACACGTGGCCGGACGGCATCCGGATCTATGGGGCGATCGACCTCACCATCAGCGGCAACTACGTCCACCTGAACGAGCAGAACGGCATCGAGATCCTCCGCCAGGTCGAGTCGCTCACCGTTGCGAACAACACCGTGGACGGCAACGGGCAGGGCGGCGGCGAGGTGGCCGGCATTCGCAACCTGAGCCACGGAGCATGGCCCCATACCATCGAGGCGAACGTCGTGGTGAACAACGCCGGACCCGGTGTCATCGTCAGCCAGGACGGGGCCTCGTTCCCTCCGGCGTCGCTGGTCACGCTCACGCGGAACACGTTCGGTGGCAACGGCCGATTGGCGATCGACATCGCCCTCGACCCCGCCGATCGGGTGTGGGGTGACGGCCCCAACCCGCTGGCCACCCCCTGCGGTACGGGCGCCGGACCCAACGAGCAGATCGATCGGCCGGTGATCAGCGAGGCCTATGCCGCCCCGAACTGGATCCGCCTGATCGGCACCGGGTGCGCCAACGCATCGCTCGAATTCTTCGAGGCCGTGCCGGACGGCGATGCCTCCGACACCTTCGGGGCGGACACGTACGGCGAACCGGTGCGGCTGCTCGGGACCGCCGCCGTGGCCGGCGACGGCACGTTCGACGTCTTCCTTCCCGTCGTGGAATCGGTCGGGACCCTCGTCACCGCCACGGTGACCGACGGCTCCGGCAACACGTCGGAGGTGGCCGCCAACCGGGCCCTTGCCAGCGTCAACATCCCGACCATCACCGTTGTCGGCTCGGACCCCGCGGTGGCCGAAGCCGGCCAGACGTACTCCGATGCCGGGGCCACCGCCAGCGATGTGGAGGACGGCGACCTCACCTCGTCGATCGTGACCGTCGATCCCGTCGACACGGGCACGCTGGGCACCTACGAGGTGACCTACGACGTGACCGACCTCGACGGCAACCCGGCGGACCAGGCCACCAGGGTCGTCGACGTCCTGGACACGATCCCGCCCACGCTGACGAGGAACGGCCCGTCGCCGATGACCGTGGAAGCGGGCACGACCTTCACGGACCCGGGAGCCACCGCCTCGGACTCGTTCGAGGGCGACCTCACGTCGGCCATCGTCGTGACCGGCTGGGTCGATCCGTTCACGCTCGGGACCACGGTGCTGACCTACAGCGTGGCGGACGGTTCCGGCAACGCTGCGCCGGACGTGGACCGCACCGTCGACGTCGCCGACACCCTGCCGCCGACCCTGAGCCTCGTGGGAGCCGATCCGCTGGTCGTGCCGCAAGACTCCACGTTCGTCGATCCCGGTGCCGTCGCCACCGACTCGTTCGAGGGCGACCTCACCGGCGTCATCGTGACCACGGGCACCGTCGACACGGCCACGCGAGGGACGTACGTCCTGAGTTACGACGTGGCGGACTCTTCGGGCAACGCGGCAGCGACGATCACCAGAGACGTGCTGGTGGCGGACGCCAACCCGCCGGTGATCTCCATTCTCGGTGCCGACCCGGTCACCATCGAGGCAGGCGGCGGCTACGCCGATGCCGGGGCGGTGGCGTTCGACGCCGAGGATGGCGACCTCACCTCTTCGATCGTCACCACCAATCCCGTCGACCATCTGGCGCCTGGCGCGTACACGGTCACCTACACCGTGACCGACCTCAGCGGGAACGCAGCCACGACGCAACGCACGGTGACCGTCGTGGACACCACCCCGCCCTCCATCGACGTGCTCGGGGACGACCCGCTGGTCGTGACCGTGAGTCGCACCTTGGACGACCCCGGAGCCACCGCCTCCGACATCGTGGACGGCGATCTCACCTCGTCGTTGGTCGTGTCCTCGACGGTCGACCTCGAGACGGTCGGCAGCTACGCCCTCACCTATCAGGCGACCGATGCCGCGGGCAACACGGCCATCGCCGTGCGGACTGTCGAGGTCGTGCCCAATCAGCCGCCCATCGCCAGAGACGACTCGTACACAGCCACCCAGGGCCAGGCGTTGACCATTCGCACGCCGGGCCTGCTGGCCAACGACGACGACCCCGATGCCGACCCGAACGCACCGACGAACGGGTTGGTGGCGACCGTCGTGACGGGACCGCGTCATGGGGAGCTGACGGTGAGCCGCGACGGTGGATTCGTCTACGAGAACGACGGGGAGATCAACCCCGAGGACTCGTTCACCTATCGGGTGACCGACGCCTACGGCGCTTCGGACACGGCCACCGTGCGCCTCGACATCACGATCGTCAACCGGCCGCCCACGGCCACCCTCGACGTTGCCAGCCTGGACGAGGACTCGACCGCCAGCCTCGACGTTCTGGCGAACGACCGCGATCCGGAAGGCGACGACCTGCTGCTCCTCACGGTGGCCTCCAACCCCCACGTTCGGACGTCTGCCTCCGACGGGGTCGTGACCATCCAGCCGGTCCGGGACTGGTTCGGCACCACCTCGGTCCGCTACGTCGTCAGCGACGGCCGGCTCTCGGCAGAGGGTCGGATCGAGATCGTGGTGGCGCCGGTGAACGACGCTCCCATGGCGGGTCGCGACCACGCCACGACCGAGATGGGCCACTCGGTGCTGGTCGACGTGCTGGGCAATGACACGGACGTGGACGGACTGGTGCTCCAGATCGCCGGCATCGGCACCGCACGTCACGGCACGGTCCGCGTGCTCGACGGACACATCGAGTACAAGCCGGACACACCCTTCATCGGCAACGACTGGTTCGAGTACGAGATCGTCGACGAGGACGGCGCTGTCGCCGTCGGGCGGGTCACCGTCGAGGTGCACGAGCTCGACCTGGCAACGGGAGTCATCAGCGCCTGGCCGTCGCCGGATGGCCCCAACGCCGCGCCCTCGCCCCCTCCGGACATGCCAACGGACCCGGTCAGGCAGGCCGTGCTCGTCCCGCTCGCCATCCTCGTCCAGGCGTTCTTCCAGGACCTGCTCGCCTTCCAGGTGCCGCTGGCCCTGCTCGCCGTCACCCTGATCTGGGTGCTGACGTTCGGCCGGTGGCAGACCGGAGCCAAGCGCCGCTTCGCGGTCGTGTTGCTCGGGCGAGAGATGCTGCTGCCGGTGCACGCCGAGCCGTCGGCTCACTCGAAGGTGATCCACACCTTCGCCTCGGCGGCTCGCCAGATCGACTCGAGCCGCCGAACGGTCAAGGCCGACGGGACCACCTGGATCGAGGTGGAGACTCCGGAGGGAACCGGATGGACCGATTTTGCCCACCTCACCGAGGACGCCGCCAAGGCGACGTTCACCGAGGACATGGCTGACGGGACCGCGCTGCGCAAGCTGGGAGCCCGGTTGCGGGACGGCAAGTCGCTCCCGGCGGCCCGGCGGGGCTTCATCGATGTGCGGTCACTGGGACGACAAGACGGTGGCCTGGGATTGCACCCCCTGCAGCAGGCCAGCCTGGCCGAGGCACTCCTCGATCCGGAGTCCCGCATCCTGGTGGACGAGACCGCCATGCCCGGCTCGCTGCGGCCGAACGAGCTGCGCAACTTCCACTGGGTCACGGTGGCGCCGCCCACCGGGCCCGCCTGGCACGTGCTCTTCGAGTACCACCGCGGCACGCCGCGAGTGGCCGGAGTGCGGCTCGAGGCCGCCGCCACCCCGGTGCCGGCCTGACCTAGAGCCCGAGCGCCACCAGCGTCCGCTCGATGAAGCTGGCGATCTGCCCGCGGGTCACGGGTTCCGTCGGGCAGAAGAGCGTCGGATCGGCCGCATCACAGCCGTTGGTGACACCCAGCCCGGCGAGGATGGCGATGTTGGCCTCGTGCACGCTGCCATCGTCGTCCGTGAACGGATCGGGATCCGCCGGTGCGTAGATGGGGTCGTCGAGCCCGAATGCCCTGACCAGGAACGATGCCATCTGGCCGCGGGTGACCGGGTCATCCGGGCAGTACCGCGTGGGATCGGTCGCATCGCAACCGTTGGTCACCCCGGCGGCTGCCAAGGCAGCGATGTTCGGCTCGTGGATGTTGCCGTCGTCGTCCGTGAACGGGCCGAGGTCGGGCGCCGGCGGGATCGAGGCCGCCGCCACCAGCAGAGTCGCCATTTGCGCTCGGGTCAGCGGATCGGCCGGGCAGTACAGCGCCGCGTTGTCGGCATCGCAGCCACTCGTGATGCCGCGTGCCTCCACGGCCTCGATGTTGGCCTCGTGGACCGAGCCGTCGTCGTCGACGAAGCGACCCGATTCGTCGCCGAAGTAGCGAGCGACGGCGAGCTCGCCGTCACGCGAGCTCGTGGTGAGCGGATCGACCACGCTGGTGACGAGCAGTCCACCGTCCGTCGAGACCGAGCCCAGCGCCCATCCGAGCGTCGATCCGAGGAGCGCGTTGGAGTCCGCCTCGGAGACCATCGTGCCGACGAGCGAGCCATCGGATGCGAAGTGCGTGACCCGGTACCCCTCGCTCCCGACCGGGATGCTGGAGACGACCGCGATCGTTCCGTCGCGAAGCTCCTCCACCGTGACGCCGGTGGTGTCGCCGAGGATCTGGGCATTTCGCGTGTCCCATGCGAGGGTCCCGTCGGCGTTGACCTTCGTCAGGTTGAGCACGTAGCCATCGATGGGCGAGAGGATGGCCGTGGCGATGACGGCTCCGCCCGAACGGATCGTCGCCGTGTCGGCGTATTCGGTCGCGTGCTCGGTGACGCTGATGGGCGTGGTGGCGGAGCCGGTGTCGTCCACCAGCATGGTGGCGATCGGTCCGGCGGCGTCGAACCCCACGCCGACCACCAAGTAGTCGCCGCCCGCCCCGGGGTGGACATAGCTCTTCATGTTGCTGTCGTTGGGCAGCGCCGACCACGAGAGCGTGGCCAGGCCCGCTGTCCCAAAGGAAGGATCCGGGCTGGCGTCGGCGAGCAGGCGCCAGACCAGCGCATCGGCGTCGAGTACGTCGTCATAGCCGCCCACCACGGTATGGACGCCGTCCATGAACACGGTGGTCACCCGCTCGGTGCCGGTCCGGTCGTAGACATAGGTCCCGTCGGGCGTCACCGGGTCGCTGTCGGAGTAGCCCGAGTAGAGGGAGAGGTCGGCGTTGAACTTGGCGGCGAACATGTCGGTGTTGGCGCCGAACAGATCGCCGCGCTCGCCGACCACGACGAACGTCCCGTCGCTGTTCAGGGCGATCGCAGTGCCGAACTCGTAGGGAGCGCCAAGGCCGATGCCGGTGGCGTCGGTGTACCCGGATCCGTCGGCGGCCGTCTCGGCCACCCAGAACGACTGCTCGCCGCTCCCGCCACCGATCATGCTGCCGGTGAGAAGGCCTTCGCCGGACGGACGGGCGGCCATGGCACCGATCCAGTGCGGTCCGCCGTCTTGCGGGATCGTCAGGAAGCCGCCAGTGCCGTAGCTCGTGTCCACGTCACCGACCGCCGCCAGTGCCGGCAGCGCCGCCGCCATGAGCAGCCCGACCACGGTCGCCAGTCCCCGTTTCCGCATGTCGTCCCCTGTCTGCGTGGCTCTGAGAGAGACTCGTGATCGAGGCCCCCGGAGGTTTATCCGTCCGCCGCCTCCTGTGCTGTCCATGGCGCCGCCCGGAGGTCGTCGGTCACGGCCGCCCGGCTCACGACGCTCACCAGACCCACGACGCAGACGGCGGCCGCTCCCACGATCAGGTACATCACGATCAGCTGGATGACGACGGCATCCACCGGATCGACACCGGCCAGGAGCAGACCGGTCATGGCACCCGGGAGGGCGATGAGGCCAACGACCTTGGTCCGTTCGATCTGAGGGATGAGCGCATTGCGCGCTGCCCGCGGCCCCAGGTAGCGCCCGATCAGGGCCCGGTCGAACCCGAGCGCCAGGCCCGCTTCGATCTCACCCCGATGGTCTCGAGCCAGCCCCACCGTCTGATTCACGGCCAGCACCGAGCTGGGCATGGCGTTGCCGATCGTGATCCCGGCGATCACCACGAAGGCGACCGGTTCGAATTCGATCACCCCGAGCCCGAAGGTCACCCCGACGCTGATGAGCGCCGACCCTCCGATCACGGCCACCGAAACCAGCGCCAAACGAGGCATTCGGTGATGGGCCCGCCGAAGGACCACCCGGGTCGACACCACCACCATGAAGGCCACCCACACCCAGGCCCACGTGGTGGCGAGGTCGGAGCCGAACAGCGCGGTGAAGATGAGGCCCACCGCCAGCAGCTGCACCGCCGCTCGAACCGAGGCCTCGACCACGTCGCGAGTGATGCCGAGTCGAAGCCACGCCGCCAGTCCCAGCGCCAACGCCACCATCAGGAGGGAAGCGGCGATCACACCAGGTGGCGACACCACCGTCTCTGCCTGCACCGCCACCATGCCCGGCACGCTACCGGCGATGGCCACGTGTCGCGCACGTCGGCGACCCAAAGCCAGGTCCTGCAGCACGGCTCGCAAGGGGGCCCCTGCGGCGCTCGAGGATGAGGGGCCAGGGCGACGGCCGGCAACTTTCCCAGAATCCGCTTGACAGGTGGTGCGCCACCGCACAGAGTGGCGAATGTCGGACTTTGGACATTCGTCCTAGGGGCTGTGCGAGGGGGCGAGCGGGTCTCGATGGTCCGGATCCGGGTCCGCAGAAGGCGGACCCGACGAGTTGGGCACCACGGTTTGGGGTGCTCCAGAGCTGGGAAGAGAGGGATCCATGGGCTTCATGCCTGTCCGCGCCGCGCGGTTTTCGCGGCGAAGCCGGGTTGCGATCATGGGCGCTGCGTTCGCCGTCCTCGTGGCCGGCACCGTGCCTGCATCCGCGCAATCGGACGCGTTCGAACCGAACGATCGTCCGCACTCCGTCGCCATCGACTGGATCGAAGCCATGCTCGATGCGATCGAGCTGAACCCGCCCGCACCAACCGCCACCACCTGGAGGATGCACCTGACGATCGCATCGATGTACGACGCCTTCGCGGCGTTCGATCGAGATGCCGTCGGCACGGTCACCGGGTACGACCTGAAACAACCTCGGGCGGCCCGCACGGTGCAGAACCAGGAGATCGCCGTGAGCTACGCGGCGCACGCCGCCCTGACCTTCGTGTTCCCGAACCAGGCGGACATCTTCGATGCGGTGCTGGAGCTGCACGGTCTGTCGCCGAGCGACTCGCTCGACCCGACGACACCGGCCGGCGTCGGCAACCTGGCGGCCGAGGCGGTGATCGCCCATCGTGTGTCAGATGGCTCCAATGCGCTCGCCGGTTTCGCCGACCTGCCGTCGGACTTGTATCCCGACTTCTACCAGCCGTACAACAGTGCCGATCCGAGCTCGACCTACAGCCTCGGGGGTGCGGACTTCGACCCGAACCGGTGGACGCCCCTGCGGGTGCCCAACGGGACGCTGCTCGACGAGAACGGCAATCCCACTTATGACGATGCTGATCCGACGACCTTCACCGATCAGAGCTTCCTGACCCCGCATTGGGGCTCGGTCGACTCGTTCGCACTCGAGTCGGGTGACCAGTTCCGGCCGCCGGCTCCCCCGCAACTCGGCTCGTCCGAGCTCTACGAGGATGCGCTGGGCAACGTCTCCACCAACGACGAGGCCTTCCGGCAGCAGACGGCGACGGTCCTCGAGATCAGCGGCGATCTGGTCGACGAGCACAAGGTCATCGCCGAGTTCTGGGCCGACGGCCCGCACACCTGGACGCCGCCCGGACACTGGGTGCAGATCGCGGTCGGCATCTCGATTCGCGACCAGCACACGCTGGCCGAAGACATGGAGCTGTACCTGGCGCTGACCGGAGCCGTGCTCGACGCCGGTATCGCCGCCTGGGATGCGAAGCGGACGTACGACTTCGTGCGGCCCGCCACGGCCATCCGCCATCTGTATCAGGGGCAACTGGTCGAAGCGTGGGCCGGCCCGAATCTCGGCATCCAGCTCATCGACGGGGACGACTGGCAGCCGTACCAGTCGACCACGTTCGTGACGCCGCCCTTTGCCGAGTATGTCTCCGGCCACAGCACGTTCAGTCGGGCGGCGGCTGAGGTGCTCACCGCCTACACGGGGGCCGGAGCCTTCTACGACGGGGTGACGCAGATCGGACGCGATTACGACGGCGACGGTGTGGAGGACCTGCTCGGACAGCACGTCGTCATCCCCGGCGGCCTGATGTTCGAGGACGGCCCTGCGGAGACCGTGGTCCTGCGGTGGAGCACGTTCGTCGAGGCGGCAGACGAAGCCGGCTTCTCTCGGCTCTATGGCGGCATCCACTTCCAGGATGGGGATCGGCGTGCTCGAGAGATGGGCCGCCAGATCGGTGTGCAGGCCTATGCGCATGCCGAGATGCACTGGGATCCGTTCGGTGAGATCCGTGAGACGCTGCGTGACCACGTGCAGTCGGGCGACCTCGATCGGCGGACCGGCCGGCTGCTGGCCGTTCGTCTCCTGCTCGTGAACGGATGGTTCGACCAGGGGCGGACAGCCCTCGCCTGTCGGATGCTCGATCGTGTCGGCGACCATGTCGAGGCCAACACCGGTCGCACGATCTCAGACGATGCTGCGTCGGCGATCCTCGACCAGCTGGGTGTCGTGTCCGACCTCGCCTGCTGACGTCCTGCCCGAGCGACCTGGACCGGCCGGCCCGCGCGAGCGGCTCGGCCGGTCCGGTCGGGCGACGGACGACGTCGGCGAGCGCGGATCGATGTGCCAGCGCCGTCCGCAGACTCTGGAAGGTTCACCCATGGTTCGCCCGCCGACCACCCTCCGCGTTCGTTAGGGTCACTCCACGACCACATGGTCTCTTTGGGGCCCGACAGAAAAGGGGAGGTTCTCTTGCGCAGGAGAATTGCGATCTTCGCAGTGCTCGCGCTCATCGTGGGAATGCTGCCGAGCGCAGCCGCCGCCGATACGAGTGCGTGCCGGACCAACTACACGCCGATCTACGAGATCCAGGGTGACGGGGACGAGAGCCCGTTCCACGACTCCACGCCGATCGTGGTGACGACCGAGGGTGTCGTGACCGTCGACCTTCAGACCGAGGACGAGCTGAGCGGCTTCTTCCTCCAGGATCCCCGCGGCGACGGCAACCCGGCCACCTCGGACGGCATCTTCGTCAATGCCCGCGACACCTGGGGCCCGGATGTCAACGTGGGCGACTACGTCCGCGTGACGGGCGAGGTCGACGAGCAGTTCGGCATGACCCAGATCGAGTGGGTCGACGAGATCATCACGTGCCGGACCGGCCTCCATGTGGGCCCGACCCACCTGACTCCGGCGGAGTTCAACGACAACCCGGAGCAGTACGAGGGGATGCTGGTCTCCTACCCGGGCCGCCTGGCAGTGACCGACACCTTCAACCTGGAACGTTTCGGCGAGGTGTGGCTGACGGACACGGCCGTGTCCGAGCAACCCACCAACGAGCACCGGCCCGGCCCGGACGCCGATGCGCTGGCGAACGCCAACATCGCCAACTCGATCCTGTTGGACGACAGCAGCACCAGCTCCAACGACGTCCCGGTGGCGTTCGTGCACGACAACGGCACGCTGCGACTCGGTGACCAGATCACGGGGCTGGTCGGCGGGGTGTTCTACTCGTTCGGCCAGTACCGCCTGATGACGCAGGCCGGCGACGCCGACTTCGCCGAGATCAACACTCGTTCCGGCCCGCCGAAGGTGGGCGGCAACCTGGTGGTGACCTCGGCCAATGTCCTCAACTACTGGACGACGCTCGGCGAGCGCGGTGCTGACGACGCCGACGAGCTGGCGGTGCAGACCGACAAGCTGGTCGACATGCTGCTGGCAACCGGCGCCGACATCATCGCCCTCCAGGAGGTCGAGAACGATCCGGATCACACGCCGATCCTGACCCTGCTGGCGGCCCTGAACGCCGCCGACTCGGTCGGTGACTGGACGTGGATCGGTGAGCTGGACCACTACAACGAGTACGTCATTCGCAACGAGATCCTGTACCGGTCCGGATCGGTGAGCCCGGTGGGCCCGCCGCAGACGATCGCCGACCCGATCTTCGATGCGCCTGGCGGTTCGTCGTTCCTGGGACGTCCGCCGATCGCCCAGACGTTCTCGCATCACGGTGAGGTCTTCACCGTGCTGGTGAACCACCTGAAGTCGAAGAGCTGCTCGGGTGCCGAGGGCAACGACGCCGACATGAGCGACGGCCAGTCGTGCTTCAACGAGACCCGGACGCTCCAAGCGCTCCGGAGCCTCGAGTTCATGCACGAGCTGATCCGCTCGACCGGTGATTCCGACGTGCTGGTCGTCGGCGACATGAACGCCTACCTGCGGGAAGACCCGATCCAGGTCTTCGAGACGTACCTGGTGAACCTGGTGACGAAGTGGGACAAGGACCCGTACTCGTTCAACTTCTTCGCTTCGTTCGCAGCGCCGTACATCGGTCGGGGGCTCCTCGACTATGCGTTCGCCACCGACTCGATGACCGGTCAGGTCACGGGAGCCAGGCTCTGGCATGTCAACGCCGACGAGCCACGGTTCCTCGACTGGGACGACCTGAGCTACATCGCTCCTGGTCCGTACCGGTCGTCGGACCACGATCCGGTGATCATCGGCCTGCGCCTGCGGAGCAAGAAGAAGGTGAAGATGGTCGACACGGCGGTCACCGCCGACTCGAC
>JBPEXB010000115.1:0-4771 GCA_052032125.1 Acidimicrobiia bacterium | reverse complement strand
GCCTGGCCGACCAGCGGTCGGCCGTGACCACACACAGGACGCGGCGCCCGGCGCCGCCCGAGGAGTTACCACCAATGGCATTGTTCCGCCGCAAGACACCCGAGGTCGTTCGACGCGGTGTCGGCGACAACTCGACGGTCGAGAAGACCACCCGCAAGGTCGGGAGGGAGACCGTCGAGGTCAAGCGGGTCCGACAGCAGAAGCCCAAGCAGGCTGAGCAGACACGCCCGCAGAAGAACGGAAATCAGAACAAGCAGAACCGGCAGCGCAGCCAGTCCAAGGGTGGACGGCAGCAGTCGCCGCAGCAGCGCAAGCAGCAACAGCAGAACCGCCGGAGCCCGCAGCGCCGCCGTCAGGAAGAGGAGATCATTCTCCCGCCGGAGACGGCCCGCAAGCAGATGCTGGTCCGGGTCCTGCCCCATCAGACCCAGGTCGTCGTCATGGAGGGCCCGGTGCTCGTCGAGCACTACGTGCGCCGCTCCGACAAGGAATCCCTCGTCGGCAACATGTACGTCGGCAAGGTCAAGAACGTCCTCCCGGGGATGGAGGCGGCCTTCGTCGATTTCGGCTCCGACAAGAACGGCGTCCTCTACGCCGGCGACGTCTCCTATGACCGGTCCAAGCACGGTCGTCGCCGCCCCCGCATCGAAGAGGTGCTGAAGGAAGGCGACCACGTGCTCGTGCAGGTGGTCAAGGACGCCATGGGCGCCAAGGGCGCTCGTCTCACCAACGAGGTGACGATGCCCGGCCGCCATCTCGTCTTGGTCCCCAACAGCGACATGCAGGGCATCTCGCGCCGGCTTCCCGAGGACGAGCGGACCCGCTTGCGCGAGATCGTCGAGGCTGAGAAGCCTGAGGGCTTCGGCGTCATCGTGCGCACCGCCGCCTCGACCGCCTCGCGTGACGAGATCGCCACCGACATCAAGCGACTGGTGGAGCGGTGGGATTCGATCAAGGGTGAGGTCGAGGGCGGCCAGGCCCCGAGGATCATCTACAAGGAGCCGAGCCTCCTCATCCGCGTGATCCGGGAGCACTTCACTGCCGACTTCCGCCGTCTGATGCTCGACGACGACGAGGCCCACGAGGCCGTCGTCGAGTACCTCGAGGACACGGCCCCGCACCTGGTGGACCGGGTCCACAAGTACGAGGACAAGGAGCTCTCGCTGTTCGAGCGGTTCCACGTCGAGGATCAGCTGCGCAAGGCGCTCGACCGCCGGGTCTGGCTGCCGTCGGGCGGCCACCTCGTGATCGACCGCACCGAGGCCCTGACGGTCATCGACGTCAACACCGGCAAGTTCGTCGGATCGTCCAACCTCGAGGACACGGTGCTCCAGAACAACCTGGAGGCTGCCGAGGAGATCGGCCGCCAGCTCCGCCTGCGCGACATCGGCGGCATCATCGTCATCGACTTCATCGACATGGAGATCGAGAAGAACCGCCAGGCCGTCCTGCGGCGACTCCGGGAGACGCTGGCCAAGGACAAGACCCGTACGCAGGTCTTCGACGTCTCCAACCTCGGACTGGTCGAGATGACCCGCAAGAACGTGTCGAAGGGGCTCTTGGAGTCGTTCTCGGACGTCTGCCCGACCTGCAACGGCCGGGGCGTGTTGCTGCACGAGGAGGCCGCCACGGTCGGCGCCCCCATCGAGGAGGGCCACGAGCACTGAGTACCGAGGTACTGAGTACCAGGTACCGAGTACCCCGCCGACAGATTTCCCGGTGAGCCACGGCGGACCGTAGAATCACCTTTTCCCGGAGAGAACATGTACGCAATCATCCGCACGGGCGGCAAGCAGGCCAAGGTCACCGCAGGTGACGTGATCAACGTCGAGCTCCTGAAGGGGGTCGACGAGGTCGAGTTCACCCCGCTGCTCGTCGTCGACGACAAGGGCACGGCGGTCACCGACCGCAGCAAGCTCGAGAAGATGCCGGTCAAGGCCAAGGTCCTCGGCGAGGTCAAGGGCGACAAGATCGACATCTTCAAGTACAAGAACAAGACCGGCTACCGGCGGCGGCAGGGCCACCGGCAGCGGTACTCCCAGATCGAGATCCTCAGCATCAGCAAGCCCAAGGCTGCTGCGAAGAAGAAGAAGGCCGAGGACTCGGACGCGAAGAACGAGGAGGCCTAGATGTCCAAGACCAAGGGCGGCGGCTCGACCAAGAACGGCCGCGACTCACGCGCGCAGCGCCTCGGACCGAAGGTCTTCGACGGCCAGGAGATCACGGCCGGCTCGATCATCGTGCGTCAGCGCGGCACCCGCATCCACCCCGGCGAGAACGTCGGCAAGGGCGGCGACGACACCCTCTTCGCCATGCGTCCCGGCACGGTGAAGTACCACACGCGCAACGGCCGGCGACTCGTCAGCGTCCTCCCCGAGTAGGGGAGGGGCGCCTCCGGGTGCCATGTTCGTCGATCGGGTTCGCGTCCACCTTCGCGCCGGCGACGGGGGAGCGGGCGTCGTCTCCTTTCTGAAGCAGGGCAGGAGCCCGCGCGGCAAGCCGGTCGGCGGATCGGGCGGGCCGGGCGGGAACGTCGTCATCGAGGCGGATTCGGAGATGTCGACGCTGCTCACCTATCAGCGCAACCCCCACCACTCCGCCGGCAAGGGCACGCACGGCACCGGTGAGCTCCGCCACGGCAAGGCGGGAACCGACGCCGTCATCCTCGTGCCGCCGGGGACGGTGGTCTACGACGACGACGGCGTCATGCTCGCCGACCTCGCCGAGGCCGGTCAGCGAGTGCAGGTCCTCGAAGGAGGACGGGGAGGGCGCGGCAACGCGGCCCTCGTGTCGCCCAAGCATCGCGCCCCGACCTTCTGTGAGCAGGGTGAATACGGCCCGGCCGCCTCGTTCGTGCTCGAACTGAAGCTGGTCGCCGACGCCGCCCTCATCGGGTTCCCCAATGCCGGGAAGAGCACGTTCATCTCCCGGGTGTCAGCGGCCAAGCCCAAGATCGCCGACTACCCGTTCACCACGCTGGAGCCCAACCTGGGTGTGGTGTCGGTCGACGAGCGGGAGTTCGTCCTCGCCGACATCCCCGGTCTGATCGAGGGCGCCGCCGAGGGCAAGGGCCTCGGTCACGAATTCCTCCGCCACACCGAGCGGGCACGGGCGCTGGTCGTCCTGCTCGACCCCTCGCCGCTGCAGACAGAGTCGCTGGTGCGCCAGTACGAAGTGCTCATGCACGAACTCCACGAGCACGATGAACGATTGTCGGCCCGGCCGCGCGTCGTCGTGGTGTCCAAGGCCGACCTCGGTGGTGACGACGAGCAGATGGAGAGCATTCGAGATGTGGTGCCGGACGTGATGACCGCCAGTGCCATCACCGGCGAGGGCCTCGACGCGGTGCTCCACCGCGTCGCCGACGCCGTGGACGAGGCGACCCGCGAGGCGGAGGCGCGAGAGGGCTTCGTGCTCCACCGACCCGTCGCCACCCCGTTCTCGGTACGGCGAGAGGCAGACCGCTGGGTGGTGGAGGGCCGGGCCGCCGAGCGGGCGGTGGCCTTCAACGATCTCACGCTGCCCGACGCCGCCAACCTGGCGGCCCGCCGCCTCAGCAGGCTCGGCGTGGACGACGCGCTCCGCGAGGCCGGGGCCGTTCCCGGCGACGACGTGCAGATCGGCGACCTGGTGTTCGAGTTCTCGGAGGTCGACGAATGAGCGAGCGCACCCCGCTGCAGGCCGGGTCACGCATCGTCCTCAAGATCGGGTCCTCGAGCCTGTCCAAGCCGTCCGGCGGCATCGACCAACTCGCCATGGCCAGGGTCATTCAGCAGGTCTGCAGGCTGTGGGACGAAGGTTTCCCGACCGTGCTCGTGTCGTCGGGAGCCGTCGCCGCCGGGGCGCCGCACGTGGGCGGCCGCCCGACCGACATCACGGGCTTGCAGGTGGCGGCGGCGGTGGGCCAGACCCGCCTGATGGAGCATTACAGCCGGGCTTTTGGCGTCGAGGGGCGCACGGTCGGGCAGGTGCTCATCACCAAGGACATCCTGGGGGTGCGCTCACAGTATCTCCACGCCCGTGAGGCGCTCGGGCGGATGCTGGAGCGTGGCATCGTGCCGATCGTCAACGAGAACGACACCGTGGCGGTCGAGGAGCTGAAGCTGGGTGACAACGACCGGCTGGCAGCCATCGTGTCCCACTTGGTCTCGGCCGACCTGCTGATCCTGCTGACCGACACCCATGGCCTCTACTCGGCCGATCCTCGGGTCGGCGACGCCGAGCTGCTCTCGGCCGTACGCCACACCGACGAGATCCTCGACGAGGTCGCCAGGGGTGGTGGCGCCGGCCCGATGGGCTCGGGCGGGGTGGCGACCAAGGTGGCGGCCGCGCGTATGGCTGCCTGGTCGGGGATCGGCACGGTCATCGCCAAGGCCGACGACGCCGACGTCGTCGATCGCATCGTCAAGGGCGAGGCGGTCGGCACCCACGTCGCACCTCACGAGTCGAAGCTCTCGGCCCGCAAGCTGTGGATCGCTTTCGGCCAGCGATCGGAAGGCACCGTCCGCGTGGACGCGGGGGCCGTGCGGGCGCTGGTCGAACGAGGAGGGTCGCTCCTTCCCGTGGGCGTGACCGCGGTCGAGGGAGACTTCCCCTCGGGAGCCGCCGTCGAGGTCTACGGGCCGGATGGGGCCTTCGTCGCCAAGGGTGTCTCAGCCTGGTCCTCGCGTCGGTTGCGCTCGATGATCGGAAAGCGCAGCGAGGAAGAGGGCGTGGACGGCGAGGCCATCCACCGTGATCAACTCGTGGTGCTCACCAACGGGGCATGATC
>JBPEXB010000114.1:0-6349 GCA_052032125.1 Acidimicrobiia bacterium | reverse complement strand
TTCATCGACACGGGCTCTCGGGACGGAGCGTTGCTCGGCGCCGTCAGCGTGGCGATCGTCGGCGTCCTCCTGGCACACCCGCGCGGGCGCACGGCCATCCTGATCCTGGCACTGTGGCTCCTCGGCCTCGGGGTGTGGTGGTCAGGTGCCGCCAACTGGAGCGAGCGAGTGTCGGACGCCAGCGTGCCCGTGCTCCTGTTCATCTTCACCGCCTCGCTGGTGCTCTGGCTGGAACGCAACTTGCAGCGAGAGAGCGATGCCCATCAGGCCGTGGCTGAGGCGCTGAGCATCAGTGAGGAGCGCTTCCGGCGCGCCTTCGAGTCGGCGGCTGCAGGGGTGGCGCTGGTCAGCGTCGAGAAGCCGCGATTTCTGCAGATCAACCAGGCGGGCTGCGCCATGCTCGGGTACACGGAGGGCGAGCTGATCGGCACGGCCATCCGTGACGTGATCCATCCCGACGACCTCCAGCCGACGGCGGTGCGCTTCGAGGGCGTGGGCGCCGGCGAGGTCTCCCATGCGCAGGGCAGGGTCCGGTACGTGCGCAAGGACGGCACCATCGCGCACGGCCTGGTCTCGGCCGGCCTCGTGAAGTCCAGCACCGGCGAGCCCGTCCACGTGGTGGTCCACGCCGTGGACATGTCCGACCTGATCGCCGCCGAGCAACAGCTCATCGACCTGCTGGCCTCGAAGGACCAGCTCATCGCCTCGGTCTCCCACGAGCTGCGCACTCCGCTCACGGCGGTGCTCGGATACGCCGAGGTGCTCAAGGAGGGCATCGACTCTCTCCCCCGCGCAGAACGGGACGACATGTTGCGCAGCATCGCCGACCAGGGCGCCGACCTCGCCAACATCGTGGAAGACCTCCTCGTCGCCGCCCGGGCGGACATCAACACGCTCAACGTGTCACTGGCACCGGTGGAGATCGGGGACGAGGTGAACCAGGTGATCGCAGCCGTCGGCCGGCACGCCGACGTCAGCAACGTGGCCGTGACGGGAGGCGGCGCCACGGCGGTCTGTGATGCCGCGAGAGTGCGTCAGATCATCCGCAACCTGGTGACCAACGCCCTGCGGTACGGCGGCGACGACGTCGAGGTCCGGCTCGGCGGCGAGGACGGCATCATCTCGCTGGTCGTGGCCGACAACGGCGCCGGAGTGCCGGAGGACGAGCGGGGACAGATCTTCGAGGCCTACCACCGCAGCCACGATCAGAAGGGTCTCACGGCCTCGGTGGGCCTGGGACTGACCGTGGCCAGGACGCTGTCCCGGCTGATGGGGGGTGACCTCACCTACCGATACGACGGCGGCTGGAGTGAGTTCCGCCTCACGCTGCCGGCGGCCGAGACGCGACCTGGCCTCGAGGAAGCAAGCCCTCTTCTCAGCGCCCCGGACGCTGCCGCCCGACGTCGGTAGGCTCGGAGGGCGGTCACCATCGAGAGGAGCTCGCATGCCGCACTTCATGCTGGTCTACAAGGGCGATGCCACCGACATGGCAGACATGTCCGAAGAGCAGTCTGCCGAGGTGATGGCGAAATGGGGCGCGTGGATGGAGAAGGTGGGCCCTGCGCTGAAGGATGTCGGAGCCCCGTTCGGCCCCGGCGCGTCGATCGTCGACGACGGCACGACTGGGGCGCCGATGGCCGCAACCGGATACACCATCGTCGAAGCGGATTCTCTGGAGTCGGCGATGGGCCTGGCCGACGGTCATCCCTATCTGAGTGAGGGAAAGGGCGATTACGCCATCGACATCTTCGAGTTGATGCCCGTGCCGATGTGATCGGCGGCTACCTTCCTGCCTGATGCACCCTCTCCCCGACCTCGGCGACATCGAGCCGGATCTGCTCGACCGCGTCCGAAATGCGACCAAGGGCGAGATCCTCTCGGAGCGCTACCCCTATGACCGCAAGCTGACGCGTCCCGAGTACGAGGCCGAGAAAGCCCTGCTCCAGATCGAGCTGCTCAAGATGCAACGGTGGTCCAAGGAGCACGGGCACCGCTTCGTGATGTTCTTCGAGGGCCGTGACGCCGCCGGGAAGGGCGGAACGATCAAGCGGATCATGGAGCACCTCAATCCCCGGATCGCTCGGGTCGTGGCGCTCGAGAAGCCCTCCGACGTCGAGCGCGGTCAGTGGTACTTCCAGCGCTACCTCGTGCACCTGCCGACCCGCGGCGAGATGGTTCTCTTCGATCGCTCTTGGTACAACCGCGCCGGGGTGGAACCGGTGATGGGGTTCTGCTCGGCCGAGGACTACATGGAGTTCATGCGCCAGGTCCCAGAGCTGGAGCGCATGCTGGTGCGCTCCGGCATCCACCTTCTGAAGTTCTGGTTCTCGGTGAGCCGCGAGGAGCAGCTGCGTCGGTTCGTGTCGCGCGCCGAGGACCCCTTGAAGCAGTGGAAGCTGAGCCCGGTCGATCGTGAGTCACTCGGGATGTGGGACGAGTACACCGACGCCAAGCGTGCGATGTTCTTCTACACCGACACCGCCGATGCACCGTGGATCGTGGTCCGCTCGGACTGCAAGAAGCGGGCGAGGCTCAACGTGATGCGCTCGATCCTCGCCTCCGTCCCCTACGAGGGGAAGGACGAGAACGTCGCCAGCCGACCCGATCCGCTGATCGTCGGCCGCGCGGAAGACATCTACGAGCGAGACGACCTCGAAGCCGAGCCGACCGCCATCCTGCGGGTGCTCGGGCACTGATCGCGCCCGGACGCTGGGTCAGCGAAGCCCGTCGGCGACGTCCAACGGCTGGACCGGCACGACCTCGCTGGGTGCAGCCAGCCGAGGCTCGACTCCGGGGACGGTGGGTGCCGACACGTTGCCCGTTCTCAGGGCGGGACGGATGACGGCGGGGACGGTACGGATGAAGTTCATGAATTGGTTCAACATGCCCGCGCGTCTACCCAGCGGGTAGCGCGGTCAAACCGCGGCGTCTTCGGGGGTCTTCCACGCCACCAACGGGAGATAGAACCAGCTGTAGCCGGCTACGCCGGCCAGCACCACGGCGCCCGCCACGGCCAGCGCGTTGTTGAACACGATGCTGGACGCCAGATAGGCAGAGGCGGTCAAAGCCACCACCGCCAGACTGGTACCGAGATTGGCGATTCGCACTGCGGCCCGCAGGTGGTCCGGATGGCGCCGGGCCACGGTCGTGTGACTGGCTCGCATCCGCTGATGCACGCTGGGGGCGATCAGCAGCACGGTGGCAAGGGCGGCGGTCACGAAGGCGGCGTAGTACACGCGCTTCTCGAGACCGGTGATGTCGGCGAACGAGGCTTGGAACGGCAGGATCAGCAGGAATGCGAACAGCACCTGCACGCCGGGCAGCGTGGTCCGCAGGCCCTCCATGAAGGACAGAAACTGCTCGTCGACGTCGTTTTCGGAGATCTGAGGTTCGCCGTTCATCTGAACACCAACACGCTCGCCCGTCACGCCGCCTGGATCTCTGCGAAGCGCTCCTCGGCGGCTTCGCGCCCACGCACCTTCTCGACCGGCACGCCGTTGACGATCACGTCGTACCAGCCACCACCGGTGTGCACCATGGCGGTCGTGCGCTTGGCCTGCTCGTCGGCATCGAGTGACGCGTAGGCCTGGAACAGCTGGGCGGCCCGGGCGGCGGCAGCCTCCTCACCATGCACCCGTTCGACGAGCACATCGTCGATCTCGACGGCGTACCACCCGCCGCCGTGAGGTCGGTAGGCGATCACCGGGCTGGGATCGGGCTGCTCCTGATCGGACGACAGCTGCTCGAGGCCGAGGTCGGCGATCTTGCGGCCGGTGCGCATGGCCCTGTCGAAGAGCTTGCGCTGCTTCTTCTCGACGGCTCGCGCCATGACGCCGAGGCCGGCAAGCATCAGCTCCTCCTCGGTCAGCTCGCTCTCTTCGAGCCAGCTGTCGATCTTGCGTGCCACCTTCTGGCGGCGCTTCTTCGACTTCTTGCCCATGTGGTCCTCCTCGGGGTGTGGTGAAGAACGCCTACCCGGAGACCCCGGCCGACAAACCGGCCGTTTGCCCGGCCGGGGCGGCGGGTATGGCACGGCCACGAGCCCACGGGAGAGAACCATGACCGCCACAACCGACACGCATGGCGTGGTGCGAGCGCTCCACCCGCGACTGGCGTTCGTGTTCGACTTCGACCGCACGCTGGCAGAACGCACCACCGACCATCTCTTGCGCCATCTCGGCGTCGATCCCGACACGTTCACCCACAACGAGGTACGGCCCCGCGTGGACGACGGATGGGAGGAGCGCTTCGCCGAGGCGCATGCGCTGGTGGAGCTCTCACGCGGCGAGCACGGCCCGATCACCCGGGAGGTCTTCGCCGAGGTGGCACGGTCGCTGGAGCTGTACCCGGGCGTGCCCGAGTTGTTCGACCGGCTCACCGCAGCGGTCCACGACGTCGACGACGCCCTGGACGTGGAGTTCCACCTCATCACCGCCGGTTTCGTCGAGGTTCCCCAGGCCACCCCGATCGCCCACCACTTCACCAGCATCATCGGTGGCGCCTGGGCGTTCGATGAGAGCGGCGCGATCTGCTGGCCGAAGCGCACTGTCGGGCATTACGACAAGGTGCGGCACCTGCTCGCCATCGCCAAAGGGCTCGACTCGGTGGCGGCCGACCGACCCGACGACATCGATCGCGACGTGCCTGAGGAAGATTGGCACGTCCCCTTCGAGCAGATGATCTTCGCCGGAGACGGTGACAGCGACCTTCCGTCCTTCGACTTCATGCAGAGCCACGCCGGGACGGCCATCGCCGTGCATCAGGCTTCCGACGCCACCGAGTGGGAGGCACGCGACGACATGCGGAGGGGACGGCAGGTGGCGGCGGTCGTTCCGAGTGACTTCCGACCCGGGACGCCAGCCCTGCAGGCGCTGGAGACGGCCGCACGCCGAGCGGCGCTGTGGCCGAGGCTGCTCCGCACCCATCCCGAGCACTGACCATGTCCCTCGGCGTCGCCATCATCGTGCTGGTCGCCAGCGCCGGGATCCTCGTCACCGTCGGAGTCCGCTTCGCCCGACTGGTCGACGAGCTGGCCGACCGGACGGGCATGGGCGAGGCGCTCGCCGGAGCGCTGCTCCTGGGTGCGGCCACGTCACTGCCCGGGCTCATGACCACGATCACCGGCGCCTCTTCCGGTGAGGCCGGGTTCGCGGTCAGCAATGCGATCGGCGGCATCGCCGCACAGACGACGTTCCTGGTGATCGCCGACCTGATCTACCGGCGCGTCAACCTGGAGCACGCCGCGGCCTCGCTCCCCAACATCGTCCAGACCATGGTCCTCATGGCCCTCATCGGCGTCGTCCTCGCGGCCACCGGCACACCCGAGATCGTGATCGGATGGGTCCATCCAGCGACCCTGGTGCTGATCGCCGTCTACGGGTATGGGCTGGTGGTCACCCGGCGGGCGCGAACCTCCCCGATGTGGCGGCCCCGCCGAACGTCGGAGACGGTGGCCGACGAGGACCAGCCGGATGTCTGGTCGGAACGCTCGCTGGCCCGACTCTGGTGGACCTTCGCCGGGTTCGCCGCCGTGGTCGGCGTCGTTGGCTACTTCATCGGCAGGGCGGGTGTGATCGTGGCCGCCGAATCGGGACTGTCGGGTTCCCTCGTCGGCGCCGTGTTCACGAGCGTCATCACCTCGTTGCCCGAGTTGGTGACCGTCATCGCCGCAGTCCGCATCGGAGCGTTGACGCTGGCCGTGTCGAACATCGTCGGCGGCAACACGTTCGATGTGCTGTTCGTCGCCGCCGCCGACCTCTCGTTCCTGCGTGGATCGGTCTATCACGCCGCCGACGGGCAAGCGATCTTCTTCATGGCCCTCACGGTGCTGCTGACCTCGATGCTGGCCGCCGGCATGCTCTCGCGGGAGCAACGCCACATCGGCTTCGAAGGGGTGGCGATCCTGGTCTTCTACGTCGTCGGCATCACGACGCTCTTCGTCGCATGAGTGTCGGTTTCGACATCGTGGCGGTGCTGCCGGGCGCAGCCTCCCTCGGCGCCTATCAGGCCGGGGCGATGGCGGGCGTGGTCGCTGGACGCCATCACCTCGTCGCCGCAGGCCACGATGTCCGTATCCCTGCCATCGGCGGCGCCTCGGCGGGCGCCACGGTCGCTCTCCTGGCCGCTCACACGCTCGCCCATGCGCTCGACCCGGTGGCCGTCTTGCGGGCGGCGTGGGTCGAACGCATCGATCTCGACGTGCTCATGGACGGCACCGACGCCCCCTTGGGCTATGCGTCGCTGCGTGAGGGTTATCGACGGCTGCTGCTCCAGGACCCGGACGACTTCCGAGCAAGCGCCGGGGCCGATCCGGCGGCCGTCGACATCCACATCGCGCTGACGAACCTCC
>JBPEXB010000113.1:0-14346 GCA_052032125.1 Acidimicrobiia bacterium | reverse complement strand
GGGATGCTGCTGCTGCCGTGGCACCGCACGCTGGCGGTGCTCGGCCTCGGCGGGCTGGCGCTCATCGCCTCGTCGCTGGTTCCGAGCCCGGTGGCCCTCGACCTCCCGGCCGAGACGGTGTCAGTCCTGGCTCCGTTCATGGCACTCGCGTATCTCCCCAATTTCGTGCTGCTCCTGCGCGGCGCCAACCAGGTCCTCGCCGACCGCCAGGCACTCACCGCCGAGCTGGAGCGCCGGCTGGCGTACGAGCACGCCCTCGTACGCTGCTCGCAGGCGTTGCTCGCCTTGCGGAGCGACGCATCGTTGTCGGCCGCGTTGGAGTCGCTCCGGGCAGCCTCGAACGTCGACGCCATCGTGGTGGCCCGCAACGCTCATGACGATCAGGGACGGCTCACCCGCGAGATCGTGACGGTCATCAATCGCTTGGAGCGGGCCCCCTACGTGGTGGCTGACCGCGAATTCCTGTGGGACGACATTCCGCACGTGCGCGACGCTCTCAAGGCCGGCCGTACCTACTTCTACGCTCGTGGAGAGCTGCCCGACGCCGAGTCGCGGGTCTTCGAGGAGGCCGGCATCGAGTCCGACCTCGTCATCCCGATCGGCGTCAACGGCGTCTGGGCCGGCTACATCTCGTTCACCGACTGCTCAGGCAGTGCCCGGTGGAGCGTCTACGACCACGAGCTGCTCCCCTCGGTGGCTCGCATGATCGGGGCGCATTGGACCCGCCTCGACAACGCCCGCCGCCTGGAGGCGATGATCGAGCAGAAGGACGAGTTCGTGGCGTCCGTGAGTCACGAGCTGCGGACCCCCCTCACCGCCGTGGTCGGCTTCGCCCAGGAGCTCCGTGACCGGTATGAGGACGTCCCCGAGCAGGAGCGCCAGGAGCTCATCGAGCTGATCAGCGGGCAGTCCCTGGAGGTGGCACACATCGTCGAGGACTTGCTGGTGGTCGCCCGCCTCGGCTCCGACTCGCTGACGCTGGCGCCGGAGCGCCTCTCCATGCTCGACCAGGCCGACCAGGTCGTGCGAGCTCTTGGTATGGACGGTGCCGTGACCTACCGCGGCGATCGGGCGGTGATGGCGATGGCCGACTCCGGGCGCTACCGCCAGGTGGTGCGAAACCTGCTCACCAACGCCCGTCGATACGGCGGGGACAGTGTGGTGCTCGAGGTGGGATCAGGAAGCGACCACGCCTTCATCGTGGTCCGGGACGACGGTCCGGGGGTGCCCCAGGAGCGCTGGGAGCTGATCTTCGAGCCGTACGAGCGGACCCAGTCGCGGTCGACGCCTGGTTCGGTGGGGCTGGGGCTGACCGTGTCTCGGCAGCTGTGCCGGTTGATGGGCGGTGACCTCACGTATCGCTACCGCGGCGGTTGGAGCGAGTTCACGGTGCAGGTCCCGCCTGCGGCGGGGGTGCTGGCCCACTCCGCATGACGGCGGCTCACTCGTGGAAGCCGTCGTCGTCGGCGTCCCGGATGTGGACGGCCAAGGGGGGATCGACCGAATCATCGAGCTCGACGGTGATCGGGCTCAACGAGGCGCGGTGATCGTTGAGGTGGGGGAGCGGGAAGCGGAAGTCGCCGTCTGCTGCCGGCACGATGGTGAGCGTCTCGCCGCCATCCGTGCGGAGCACGAACGAGTCGACGCTGGTCAGGTCGCCGGTCACCTCGAGCACGATGCCGGTCACCTCGGTGTCGGCGGCACAGGCACCCACCACCAACGACGCCGCCAGCGCGGCGGCCGCCAGCGCCCTCACACCGGCTCGCGGAGCTGACGCTCCAGGGCGTCCCATCGCTGCTCGTCTGCGTACCAGCGGAACCACATCACCACGATGATCCCCCACAGGATCAGGCCCCCGCCCAGTTTCATGATCAGACCGGCCAGTGTCTGATCGGTGATCGCATCGATGCCCCACAGCCGCGGCGCCTGTTCGTAGGCCGCGTAGAGCGGCTCTGAACCGAACGTCAGGAACGAGGCCGGCACCGTCGGGAGGATCGAGTGGACGAAGAGGTACAGCATGCCGGCCGGCGCCGACAGCCGCGGAAGCTCGGGCACCCTGCTCAGGACCGGGAGCCACATGATGATGGCGATGACGAAGAGCAGGGCGTGGATGAGGAAGTGGGCGATCTCCGATGACACCATCAGGTTGACGGCCTCCGGCCAGTGGATCCCGACCAGGGTGAGGTCGAAGAGGAAGAACGCAACCACCGGGACGACCAGGGGGCGCACGATCGGCAGCACGTAGCGGTTGGCCAGCAACGCTCGCAGGATCCAGACCGGGGTGCCCACGATGAGCAGCGGCGGCACGACCAGGCCCAGCACCATGTGCTCGACCATGTGGAACATGAAGAGGTGCTGCTCGGCGATGTCGTGGATCGGCCAGTCCGAGACGGCCCACAGCAGCAGGAGCCCCGCAGTGAAGGCGCCGACCTGGCGGCGGGTGGGGGCGACGGCGCCCGCCACGTGGGGGGCGATGCGCCGCACGGCATAGGCGTATCCGCCGCCGAGGATGAGCACGACCGCCCACACGTCGAGGTGCGGGTGCCACTCCGGGAGCGCCGCCTGGGCGACGAAGGAGGGCATCAGAAGATGGCGACTGCCCCCAGGGCCGCCAGCACCACCAGGTAGAGCGCACCGGCGAGGATGCCGCCGGTGGTGAAGAAGCGGGACAGGAGTCGCTTCTCGTACCGGAGGTGCATGAACATCGCCACCACCAGGTAGAACTTCAGGGCACTGAGGAGCAGCAGCGCAGGCACGGTGATGCTCTGGGTGATCTCGTCCACGCCCTCCTCGAGGTAGAAGAGCGCCACCTCAGCCGCCGTCAGCACCGCCAGGATCAGGGCGATCCGAACGTACTGTTTCGGGGTCGGGTGGTGATGTCCGGCGTCGGTCACGATGGCCTCACTGGATGAGGTAGACGAGGACGAAGATCACGATCCAGATGATATCGACGAAGTGCCAGTACAAGCCGACGAGCTCGACGTTGAGGCCTTCGGCCTCGGAGAGCTCCCCCTGGCGCACGGCCTTGAACCCCAAGACCAGCAGCATGAGCACCCCGAGCACGACGTGCACGCCGTGGAAACCCGTGAGCATGTAGAAGGCGCTGGCGGCCGGGTTCACGTTCAGCTTCAGGCCCTGGAGGATGAACTCGGTGAACTCGAAGAACTGCCCGGCCACGAACACGAGGCCGAGCGCGGCGGTGGCGAACAGCCAGGTCTTGGTCTGCGCCTGATCGCCGCGTGACAGCGCCGAATGGGCCAGCACCATCGTCAGCGAGCTCATCAGCAGGACGAACGAGCTGATCGAGGTGAACGGGATGTCGTACAGCTCGACGGGGTAGAGCGCACCCGGTCCGAAGTCGCGACCCTTGAAGAGCAGGTAGTTCGTGATCAGTGCCCCGAAGAACAGGAACTCGGAGCTGAGGAACACCCACATGCCGAGCTTGCGGTTCTCGATACCGGTGCCCTCGTGCTGAGCGTGACCTCCGGCCGGGGCGTGTGCGACGTCGGCCATCAGTCGTCCACCTCCGCCAGCTCACCTCGGTCGACGGCGTCCGGCTCCGGATCGTGGTCCTCGTCGTCATGGTGGTCGTCGTGGATCTCCTCGAGAGGCTCGGAGCCCCAGGCCACGAACGAGCCGACGATGACGAAGGCTCCCAGCACGATGAGGGGGATCCCGAACGGTCGGGTGTGATAGAGGATCCCGTAGGCGGCGATCATGATGCCCAGCCCCGCGAAGAACGGGAAGTAGGACGGTGCCGGCAGGTGGATCTCGTGCTCGGGGTTGGCGTGGGCGTGGATCAGGTCGTCGACGATCTGATCGGCGTCCTCCTTGCGGACCGCCCTGCCCTCCTCATCCTCGTCGTACTTGAGGTGCCAGAAGTCGTCGAGGTTCGTCACGACCGGCTCGATGCCGAAGTTGTACTCGGGCGTGGGGGAGGGGATCGACCACTCGAGCGTCCGGCCGTCCCAGGGGTCGTTGGGAGCGATCTGGCCCCGTCGCTTCGACACCACCCAGTTGAACATGAACACGAGTGTCGACACGGCGATCGTGAAGGCACCGATGGTCACCACCATGTTCCAGGGCCCGAGGCCGGCGTCGGCGGAGTAGACCCACGTGCGGCGCACCATGCCCTGCAGGCCCAGCCAGTGCATCGGCCCGAAGGTCAGGTTCATGCCGATGAACATCAGCCAGAAGTGCACCTTGCCC
This sequence comes from Acidimicrobiia bacterium, assembly GCA_052032125.1. Taxonomy (GTDB): domain Bacteria; phylum Actinomycetota; class Acidimicrobiia; order Spongiisociales; family Spongiisociaceae; genus JBPEXB01. The sequence continues at coordinate 10,137 of JBPEXB010000113.1, read as the reverse complement.
AGCCGCTCGTTGTACATGCGCCCCGTCAGCTTCGGGAACCAGTAGTAGAGGCCGGCGAACAGCCCGAAGATGGCGCCGCCGAACAGCACGTAGTGGAAGTGGGCGACGATGTAGTACGTGTCGGTCTGCTGCCAGTCCGACGGCACGACGGCGTGCGTCACGCCAGACAGACCGCCGATCACGAACAGCGCGACGAAGCCCAGCGAGAACAACATCGGGGTGACGAGGCGTATTCGCCCGCCCCATACCGTGCCGATCCAGTTGAAGATCTTGATGCCGGTCGGGATGGCGATCGTCATGGTCGACAGGCCGAAGGCCGCCTGAGCCACCGTCGGGATGCCGGAGGAGAACATGTGGTGGGCCCACACGCCGAATCCGAGGAAGGCGATCGCCGCACCGGCGAAGACCACTGCGGGATACCCGAACAGTGGCTTCTTCGAGAAGACCGGCAACGTCTCGGACACGATGCCCATCGCCGGCAGGATGAGGATGTACACCTCGGGATGGCCGAACAGCCAGAAGAGGTGCTGCCAGAGGATCGGATCGCCCCCCGCCTCGGCGACATAGAAGAGCGTCCCGAACTGGCGGTCGAACGTCAGCATGAACAGGGCGATGGCGATGATCGGCAGCGAGAACAACAACAGGAACGCCACCACCAGCGTCATCCAGATGAACACCGGGAGCCGCAGCATGCGCATGCCCTTGGCCCGCATGTTGAACACCGTGACGATGAAGTTCACCGAGGAGATCAGCGAGGCGATGCCCAGGATCTGCAGGCCGAGCGCCGCGTAGTCGAGCGACGTCCCGGGCGAGTACTCGATCCCGCTGTTGGGCGCGTACATGAACCAGCCGCCGTTGGGTATCGATCCGAGGAAGCTGGCGTCCGTCGCCCCGCCCGGCAGGTTGCCCCCGACCGGCGCCGGTGACGTGCCGAAGAGCAGCGACGAGTACAGGAAGATCCCGCCGAAGAGGAAGATCCAGAAGCTGACCGCGTTCATGCGCGGGAAGGCCACATCCCGGGCGCCGATCATGAGCGGAAGCAGGTAGTTGAAGAACGCCGCCGACATCGGCATGACGAAGAGGAAGATCATCGTGACCGCGTGGGTGGTGAACAGGCCGTTGTACTCGGCGGCGCTCAGGAACGCCCCGTCCGGCCCGGCCAGCTGGATCCGCAGCAGCAGTGCTTCGATGCCACCGGCCAGGAAGAAGAAGAAGGCCGTGTAGCCGTACATGATGCCGATCTTCTTGTGGTCGGCGGTGGTGATCCACGACCAGAAGCCGGTGGTCAACTCGGGCCGGCGGAAGATGGTCGTCCAGGGGCGAGCAGGCGTCTGGGTGGCCATCAGGCATCGCTCCTTCGTGGGGTGATCATCGTCGGTCTCACTTCAGCGTCGACAGGTAGGCGACGAGCGCTTCGATCTCGTCGGCGGTGAGGGCCAGGTTGGGCATGAACGAGCCCGGCTTGACGGTCGGCGGATCGGCGAGCCACTCCCGCAGCCCGTTCTCCCAGTCCTCCTGGGACGGGTTCAACCCGGTCGGCAGCACGGCGCCGGCGAAGACGTTGCGGCTGGCGAAGTGGGTGAGGTTGGGGCCGACCACCGCCAGCGTCTCAGGATCCGGGTTGTTGACGCCGTCGATGATGTGACAGCCGATGCAGGCGCCGTTGAGGAAGACGTCCATGCCTTCGGCGGCCAGCGTGCCCTCCTCCGGCATCGCCGCCACCTGGAGCTGGGCGTCGACCCAGGCGTCGAACTCGCCCTGCGGAAGCGCGATCACCCGGGCCCGCATCTTGGCGTGGCTCAGACCACAGAACTCGGCACAGTGGCCCCAGTACTCGCCCGGCTCGTCGGCGAACAGCCGGAGCTCGGTCTCCTGACCCGGAACGAGGTACCGCTTGCCGGCGAGCTTCGGCACCCAGTAGTTGTGGAGCACGTCGTCCGAGGTCATCTTGGCGCAGATCTCGGTGTCCTCAGGGATGACCATCACGTTGGCGGTCGTGACTCCCGAGTCGGGATAGTGGTACTCGAACCACCACTGGTGGCCGATGATCTCGATTTCCATGGCGTCGGAGGGGCAGTCGGCCAGCTCGAAGATGGTCGCCACGGTCGGCACTGCGATGCCCGCCAGGATGAGCGTCGGGATGGCCGTCCAGACCAGCTCCAGCGTGGTGTTGCCATGCGTCTGCTTCGGTTCCTTGCGCTGGTCGTTCTTGCGCTCCCGGAACATGACGATGGCGACGATGAGGGCGCCTTGGACCAGCACGAAGACGGCCACCGCGATCCAGAACACGGGCCAGAACAACGAGTTGATCTGCTCGGCGATCGGGCCTTGAGCGTCCCAGGAGTTGAGCGGCTGTTCCTCCCGGGTGCAGGAGGCCAGCACGACGGTCGAGACCGTCAGCACCGCTGCCCGCGCTCGCCAGGATGCGCTCCGAGGCCTCACACGGGACCGATCACCGGCGCCGTGTCGGGCTCGTCGGACGAGGCGGGCCATTGCTCCCTTTCTTGGACCCCCGGTGCCCCGGTCGGGTCGGTTCGCTCAACTGGTGCAGCGCCCGGCATGTTACGGGTCGCTTCGCGTGACTCCAAGCTGAGGCGGGGAGAATCATCAGGGCGGCAAAACCCCAGGATGACGGCCAGAATTCGGTACTCGAGCCGGCTCAGACGTGGAGGTCGTCGGCGCCGATCTGGCCGTCGGACATGCGCAGCACACCGTCGCACCGGTCGATGGTCTCCTGGCGATGGGCGATCACGAGCGCCAGGGCGTTCGCGCCGATCTCGTTGAGGGCATCCATCACCCAACGCTCGGACTCGGTGTCCAGCGCCGAGGTGGGCTCGTCGAGGATGATCATCGACGGCCGGCCGGCCAGCGCTCGAGCGATGGCGATGCGCTGCCGCTGGCCGCCGGACAGGCCGCGGGTCGTCTCGCCGATCTGGGTGTCGTACCCGTTCTCCAGGTCCATGATCGTGTCGTGGATGCCGATCGCCTTGGCGATCTCCACGACGTCGTCGTCGGCGATGCCGTCCCGGTAGAAGCGGATGTTGTCCATCACCGAGGCGTGCAGCACGACCGGCTCCTGCGGGACGAGCGCCACCGAGCCGGCCAGGTCGGTCCCGTCGATGTCCTTCATGGGCGTGCCGTTGATGCGCACCTCTCCCTCGGTCGGCTGGAGCAGGCCGAGCGCCAGGTGGGCGACGGTGGTCTTGCCGGTGCCCGATGGCCCCACGACGGCGATGAGCGCCGGGCGCTGCAGCTCGAAGTTGACGTCCTTGATGGCAGGCGCCAGGTCGACGTCGTAGCTGTAGGCCGTGTCGACGAACTGCACCGTGTCGATGGTGTCGAGCCGCACGGTGCCGCTCGAGTGGCGAGCTGCGTTGGCCCTGGCCTCGAGGATGAAGTCGTTCAACGCCTCGGCGTACGGGACGACCCGGCCGAGCCGCTGCTGGATGCCGGACAGCTGCTGGCCGTAGGTGAGGGCCCGGAACAGCAGCAGGGCCGTGCCGCCGAGGGTGGCGAAGGAACCCTGCGAGGCCTGGGCGGCCACGGTGAAGGTCCCCAGCAGCACGAGCATCCCGACCCCGATGAACGCGACGGGGATGGCGCTGAGCGCGAAGTTGAGGCGCCGCGAGATGCGGGCCAGCTCGTCCACCTCGCCGCCGAATCGCTCTTGGAACGGCTTCACGACGCCGAGCGTCTTGACCTCGCGGATCACCTCGGCGGTCTCGGTGACGTTGACCCCGAGGTCGATCGCCTTCTCGCCCTGCAGGTTCGCCTGCGCCTTGGTCCACTTGTAGAGCGGCCGGAGGCCCAGGATGCTGGCGCTGCCCAGCACGAAGAACACGACCGTGGCGATCGGATCGAGGATCAACGCCGACGCCATGAACACCAGGAGGCTCACCACCGAATCGAGCGTCGACGACAGCAGCGACACGGCGCTGCCGGCGAGGCGGGCGTGCTGGCCGGTCAGCTCGTGGAGACGGGCGGCGCGCTGGCGGGCGATGTAGGCGTACGAGGCGTTGAGGTAGCCGAACAAGGCGGAGCGTCGGCGACCGGCGGTCCACGACGCGGACGCCCGGGCGGCGATCCAGGCCGACACCAGACGCGCCACGGTGGCGATGGAGATCGTGACCGCCGCGATGGCGAACATCTGCAACGTGGTGCCCTCGAAGGCGATGGGGCCCAGCGCCACCATCACCGGCTCGGGATCGGCTTGACCGATCGAGGGTGCGGCGCTCGCCACCACCACCAGGGCGGCCGACTCGCCGATGGCCCCGATCATGGCGAAGAGGCCAGACGCCACAACGGCTCGCCAGTACGAGGAGTAGGTCCGGAAGATGGAGGGGCGTTTGCTCACGTTGCTTCTATCGGGAGGCCCACTGGGGTGCTTGACAAGGCGTTCCCCCACGTCACGAGGGGGACGTCGGTCAGCCTAATGGTGTCCGTGTTGCTTCACGCAGGCGGGCCGATCAGCCCGCCACCGCCTCGACGGCCTCGCGCAATTCGGCCTCCCCGACCGCCCCCTCGAAGCGTGCCGTGACCGCTCCGGAGGCGTCGACGACGAAGACCCAGGGCTCGGTCTGCAGCCCCCACTCGAGCACCGCCGGAACCACGACGAGTTCCTCGCGGGAGGTGGCGTCGAGGTTGTCGAAGACCTCCACGTGCACCCACTCGACGCCCTCGAAGTCGTCGAGCATGTCCTTGGCCACGTCGAGCGAGGGCCCGCACGTCGCACTGGTGCAGAAGGCCGGCGTGGCGAAGATGATGACCGACGGGCGTCCCGACGTCACGGCCTCTGCCACGGTCTGCTGATACAGACGCTCGTCGGGGTCGGTGTCGGAGCTGATGGTGCCGAGGGCGCCGGACTCCAGCGTCTTGCTGTCGGACTGCGGCGCGGGGTCTCCGATCCCCACGCCGATGTTGTCGGCCGCCACGTTGAACGGCTGGCTGGGGGAGAGCCGGTCGTCGCTGGTCCGGACGCCCAGCGACCAGATGCCGGGCGTGTCGAACTCGAAGTCGGCGACCCAGAGACCCCGGACGTCGGGGATGGCCCAGATGAAGCGGGCCGGCGTGACCCCGGCAGGGGAGCCGTCGGGGCGGAAGAACTCGAGCTGGATGGGCTGATCGGTCACCAGCGAGCGGTTCTCGGAGTCGAGCGCACCCACGGCGACGCGGTGCGGCCCGAGTGCCAGATCGCTGGAGACCACCAGCACGAGCGCATCGGCCGGCAGGCCGGTGGCTCCCTCGTCACCACCACCGCAGGCGGCTCCGAGCAGTGCGAGAGTGAGCGCCAGTGAGATCCATCGCCGCATCCGCGGGAGCGTAACGAGGTTGTTTGATTACCTGCGAGGCAGGGGTACCCGGATCCCGGGCCCCGGATCCCGGATCCCGGATCGCAGTACACTCGCCGGCATGGCCGATCCCTCCACCGCACTCCGGGCGCCCCGTGGCGCGCTGGGCCGGATCGCGCCCTACGTCCGGCTGACCAAGCCGCGCATCATCGAGCTGCTCTTGATCACGACCGTCCCGTCGATGGTGCTGGCGGCGAGAGGCTGGCCGGGGACGGCACTCGTGCTCTGGACGCTGCTCGGCGGCACGCTGTCGGCCGGGGGGGCCAATGCCATCAACAACTACGTCGACCGCGACATCGATCAGTTGATGCGCCGGACCTCGGACCGCCCGCTGCCTCGTGACGAGGTGGCGCCGGCCGCCGCGTTGCGTCTCGGCGTGGTCCTCGGAACGCTGGGGTTCTTCGTGCTGTGGTGGTCGTCGAACCTGCTCGCCGCCTCGATCTCGACCCTGGCACTGCTCTTCTACGTGTTCGTCTACACGATGGTGCTGAAGCGCTCGACCGTGCAGAACATCGTGATCGGGGGCGCCGCAGGCGCCGCCCCGGCCCTCGTCGGGTGGGCAGCGGTCACCGGCTCGTTGGCGCTGCCGGCGGTCCTGCTGTTCGCCATCGTGTTCTTCTGGACTCCGCCGCACTTCTGGGCGCTGTCGCTTCGCTTTCGTGACGACTACGCGGCGGCAGGCGTCCCGATGCTGCCGGTGGTGGCGGGTGTCGAGCGGACGACCCGTCAGATCATGGTGTACTCCGCAGAGCTGATCCTGATCAGCCTGGCGCTGGTCCCGGTGGCCAGCCTCGGCTGGGTCTACTTCCTGACCGCCGCAGTGCTCGGCGCAGGACTGATGATTCACGCGTATCGAGTCGCCCGGGACCCGGAGCGGGCCATGAAGCTGTTCGGGTACTCGAACGTCTACCTGGCGGCGCTGTTCGCTGCCGTGTGGGTCGACGTGCTGGTGAGCGGGTAGAACGCCAGTCGCCTCGCCACATCGCCGATCACCGCCCCCGACGCCAACGAGATGACGCCCAGTGCCAGGTGCACGAGCCGGAAGCCGAGCTCCTCGTCCGCCCCGAGTGTGTCGACGAGGCTCGGGATCCATACGACGACCATCCATCCGGCGTAGCCCATCATGATCGCGACGGCCAACGCCGGTCGGATGCCGGCCGGCCTCAGCCACACGATGAGCAGGGCGGCACCGAAGCCGAGCGACACGGCGATGCGAGCCCAGCTCCACCAGCTGGCCCCTTCCTCCACCAGACCGATGCGCGAGCCCCACACGACCAGCGTCCACAGCGCCGACAGACCCAACGCAAGCCGGGTACGGCGCGCCAGCGAGGCGCCGGCGGTTCGGACGGGAATGGATTGGTCGGTCACGGTGCTCCTCCGGGCGTCGGCCGCCCACGAAAAACGCCACGTCGAGACGTGGCGACGTCAGCATAGGGTCGGTCGTTCGATTACACGAGACCGGCGGACTTTGGTCGGAACGCGATCCGGCCGACAGTGTGTGAAAGGACAGGACGAGGAGTGATGCAGAGTCGACGACGGGTCGCCATGCCGCTGGTGCCGGTGGCGGTGGCCGCCGCCCTGGCCGGCGCGGTCCCGTGGGCGGTCAAGCGACGTTTCCGGCCGCCCGTCAGGCGGGCGCCGCACACGCCGGGCCACCTCGGTCTCCCCGGCCGGGAGGTGTGGCTGCCTGGGCCAAGGGACAAGCGCCTGCACGGGTGGTGGGTCCCGGTCGCCCACGAGGCGCCAGCCATCGTGTTCGTCCATGGCTGGGGAGCCAGCGCCAGTCTGATGCTGCCTTTCGCCCGTCCCCTCCACGCTGCGGGGTTCCACGCCTTCTTCCTCGACGCTCGCGGCCACGGGTCGAGCGACCCCGACGACTATGCCTCGATGCCCCGATTCTCCGAGGACGCCGAAGCGGCGCTCGGATGGGTCGAGCGACAGGCTCGGGTCGGCAGCCTGGCCGTCGTGGGTCACTCGATCGGCGCCGGTGCCGCCGCTCTCGTGGCCTCGCGCCGCCAGGTCGGCGCCCTCGTCTCGGTGTCGGGCGTCGCCGACGTGTGGGAGCTGATCTCCGCCCACCCGTCGTTGCAGCGACTTCCCGCCGGAGCCCAAGCCGGCGTGCGTTGGACCATGGAGCGGGTGTTCGAGGTGAGGTTCGCCGACATCGCCCCTCAGCGTGTCATCGGCCGGGTGACCGCCCCGACACTGGTGGTGCATGGCGACGCCGACGAGATCGTGCCGCTCGACCATGCGTTCCGCCTCGTGGAAGCACGACGCGAGGCGCGTCTGGTCGTCGTGCCTGGCGGCACCCACGGTGACCTGTCCACCTTCGAGCCCCATCTGGCGCCGATCCTCGGCTTCCTCAGCACGCACCTCTCGGCTCCCTGACCGACTGGCGACAGGCCGACGTTCCCGGCTGGGCAATCTGGCGACAGCGGTAACCTCGGCCCGTGCTCGCCGTCATCTCTTATCCCCCCATCCCGATCTTCGAGGTCGGTCCGGTGTCGCTCTCGCTGCACGGCGTCTTCGCAGCGATCGGCTTCCTGGCCGGCGCCTGGTACGCATCGGGGGTCATGGCGAGGCGCGGGTTCGACGTCGCCGCCTACCAATCCGTGCTGACCTGGGCGCTGGTCGGCTCGATCCTCGGCGCCCGATGGCTCACCATCCCGGCCGAATGGGCCGCCAACGGGTTCGACCTGTCCGAGCTCGTCAACCTGTCCGGCAACTTCTCGATCATGGGCGGCTTCGCCGGCGGCATCGGGGTCGGCGCCTGGCGGATGAGGATGGTCGGTCTCAAGGTGTGGCCCACGCTGGACGCATCCACCTTCGGCCTCGCCATCGGCACCATCGTCGGCCGAATCGGCGACCTGGCGATCGTCGAGCATCTCGGCGGTCCCACGGACTTCTTCTTGGGGTTCGGCGTCAAGCCCGGCCACGATCTGGCACCTCAACACGACCGGCTGGAGTGTGCGGTCGTGACGGTCGGCGAGTACTGCGGCGTCTACCACCACACCGCGCTCTACGACATGATCGGCGCCGCCGTGCTCTTCGGAGCGCTGTTCTGGATCGTTCGCCGATCTTCATGGCAGCTCCGCTACGGCCAGCTGTTCATGTTCTGGGTGGCCTGGTACGGGCTGCAGCGGTTCCTCATCGACTTCACCCGGCTGTCGCTCGACATCGACGGCGACAAGACGCTCGGAGTGTTCACGTGGAGCCAATGGAGCGGCTTGGCTGCCGCCGTGGGCGGTGCGGCGCTGATCTGGTGGTTCGGACGGCGGCATCCGCTCGTGACTCCTGAGAACGACCGCACCTACGCGCACGCCTCGTCCTGAGCGATATCACTGAAATATCTCGCCGCGGCCTTGTCGGCTCCGAGGTGACTCGGTACCGTGTTCGGGACATGACACATCACGACGTGCTTCACGCACACGGGACGTATTTCGCGTTTACCGGGCCCGCGGCCCGGGCCAGACGCTGCACGTCCTGACACCAACGCACGTCGCAACGCAGGCCCGGAGCAATCGCTCTGGGCCTTCTTCTTGGCCCCGAGTGTCTCCGCTGAACAAGGAGCCCGAGGTGGAACGTAAAGCCATCAGAGCCACACCAGCCGATCACACCGTCGTCCGGGTCGGTCCGGTTCGCTTCGGCCATGACCCCTTCCCGGTGATCGCCGGCCCACGGGCGGTCGAATCGGAGGAGCAGGTGATGCAGGTGGCCGAGGTGGTTGCCGCCGCGGGCGGATCGGTCCTCCGTGGCGGCGCCTTCAAGCCGACCTCTTCGCCATACGCCTTCGCCGGGCTCGGCGCCGAGGGGCTGCGGCTGCTCGCCCAGGCTGGGCGGTCAGTGGGTCTGCCCACCGTCACCAAGGTGCTCGAGCAGAAGGACGTCGGGCTCGTGGCCGAGCACGTCGACATGATCCACATCGACCCCGGGTCCATGCAGAACTTCGAGCTCCTGCGCGTGGTCGGCCAGGCCGGCAAGCCGGTGCTGTTGGAACGCGGAGGCTCGGCCACCATCGACGAGTGGCTGTGGTCCGCCGAGTACATCCTCGCCGAAGGCAACGATCAGATCGTCATGTGTGAGGCCGGCATCAGGACCTTCGAGCAGTCGACGACGGCCACCCTGGACTTGAGTGCGGTACCCGTGATCAAGGAGCAGAGCCACCTCCCGGTGATCGTGGCGCCGTCTGCAGCTGCGGGGGCTCAGGCGCGGATGAAGCCGCTCGCCCTGGCGGCTCAGGGCGTGGGAGCCGACGGCATCATGATCGAGGTCCATCCCGACCCGAGCTCCGCCCGGACCACCGAGTCGCAGCAGCTGAACCCTGCTGCCTTCGCCGACCTGATGAACGCCCTCGGCGTGCACCGGATCCGACTCAACATCGACATGATCGACCGGGACATGGTGCGGTTGATGGCCAGCCGCCACGAGCTGGCGATGGAGATCGGCCGCATGAAGGCCGAGCGAGGCATGCCGGTGCGCATCCCCGAGCGCGAACGCGAACTGCTCGACATCATCCGCGAGGAGGCCGAGGAACGCGGCCTCGATCCCGACGAGGTGGAAGCCGTCTTCAACCTGATCCTCGAGCACTCCCGCGCCGCCCAACGCCGCGAACGAGCCGGCGGCGGCTGAGACTCGCCAGGGGCTCGCCTCCGGCTTCGCCACCGGCGTCTCCGACGCCGGAGCCCGGTACTCAGTACTCAGTACTTGGTACTCAGTACTCAGTACTCAGTACGGGGGGCCGCGCTGGTGGTGACTCTGGCGGTGGGGGGTTGGGGCGGTAGCGCCCTCC
>JBPEXB010000112.1:0-2789 GCA_052032125.1 Acidimicrobiia bacterium | reverse complement strand
AGGAGTACTCCTCCACCGGCTCCAGCAGGTCGACCCGCGGCACCGCCCCCAAGCCCGGCTCCTCGGGCGCCCGGGTGAACCCGCCGAGGTTCCTCGCTCCTCCCTCGATCGGGTCCACGGTCAGCATCTCGTGGCACAACCATGTCGCCCGGAGATGGCGGGCAGGCGTCGCCTGCGCCAGGTGCACGGCCGCCGTGTCGGCCAGCGCGCTGCCGCCGGTGGGCTCGATGTTCATCCGCATGCCGTTGCGAACACAGAAATCGCGCATCCGGCGCGCCTTCGTCAGGCCACCGACCCGGTTGATCTTGAGCCCGATGGCTTCGCACGCACCGTCGACCACGGCCCGCTGCAGGTCCGCGAACGTCTGGATGCTCTCGTCGAGGATGATCGGCTGACGGGTGGCCCGCCGGACGCGCAGCGACTCCTCGTAGGTCTCGCACGGCTGTTCGAAGTAGGCGTCGACATCCTCTGTCGCCCGCATGACCCGAACCGCCTCGTCGGGCAACCACGCCCGGTTGGCATCGAACGTGAGCGAATCGCCGGTCGGCACCCGGGCACCGAGGACGCGCACCCGCTCGATGTCGGCGTCGACTCCTGACCCGACCTTCGGTGAGTGCACCCGATAGCCACGGGCACGGGCCCGATCGATGGATTCGAGCATCTCCTCCGGCGTGCCGGTGGGGATCGACGACTGAATGGTCACATCACCGTGGCGGCGGCCGCCAAGCAGCTCCGACACGGCCATCCCGGTCGATCGACCCAGGATGTCCCAGCAGGCCACGTCGAGCGCCGACTTCACGTAGAGATGCCCGGGCAGCGCCGCATCCATCACCTCGTCGATGACGTCGGTCCGGCGCGGATCGAGCCCCAACAGAGACGACGCGAGCTCTTCGATCCCGGCGCGGATGCCGCCGGGGAACGCTGGGAGGTACGTGGATCCCCACGGGCAGCCCTCGCCCCATCCAGACACTCCGTCATCGGTGTCGAGACGGACGAACGTCGAGTCCAACTCGCCGACGTGGAGCCGCCCCCCGGAGAGCGAGTACGCGTGCTCGAGGGGCAGCGTCATCCGGAAGACGGCGATGCCGGTGATCTTCATGGCACCATTGTGGTCGGCGGAGCGTTGACAGGTCTGCCGTCCGAGGGAGTCCCACCATGAAACGAACGAGCATCGTCGTCCTGACCCTGGCGATCACCGCCGCCGCGTGTGGAGGCGACGAGGGTGCCGACGACACGTCTCCGACGTCTGCGGCGACGACGGCGGGCACGTCGGCGCCGACGGTGACGGTGCCGGAGCCGAGTTCGTCCACGACCCTCGGCGAGGAGACCACCACCAGCACCGAGGGGTCCACGACCACCGGGGCGTTGACCAGCGATCCCGGCGTGGTGCTGGCGCAGGAGAAGGTGGCTCGGGTCGAAGCGGCGATGCCGGCCGACTACTCGTTCACCACAGCGGTCGATGCTGATCCGGAAGAGGACAACACGCTCTTCACGTCGTGTCTGTCGGCGGGCTCGTTCGATCTGAACCAACTCGACGATGTCACGACGATCGCCTACGACATCGAATTCGACACGCCGGACGTCGGCGTGTTCGGGGCGGCGTCGGGTCAGCTGGAGGTCCGGGTGTTCGACTCGGTGGATTCGGCGGCCGCCGCCTTCGCAACCCTCGAGGAACTGCTCGGCACCGATGAGGGGCGTGCCTGCGTCGGCGCCGAGCTGGCAGCCATCATGTCGGCGGACGCCGGGGAGGATGCCGAGGTCGCAGTCGCGGTGGAGCCCGGCCCGCTCCTGGGGGAGGCGTCGGCCCGCATCATCATCACGATGACCATCAGTGGGTTCGACGCAGTGCTCTACTTCGACCTCGTGGCCAGCCGTGAGGGCGACTGCACCGTGTACTCGGTCTTCCAGGCGTTCGACGAGCCCTTCGACGAAGAAGCGGCAAACCAGTTGCTCTTTGCCGCCTTCGGTGGCTGATCAGCGCCTGAGGTGCTCGGCCATCTTGACGATCGACGGTGCGTCGAGATCGTCGTTGTCGATGAGGATGTCGGCTCGCTCCACCGGCCTGGCCTCGCGGTGGTAGATCGCCTGACCGGGCAGGTAGCGCCGCCGATACCGCGTGCGCATCGCCGGGTCGCCGGAACCCGTGCCGTCCCGAGCCACCCCTCGCTCGTAGGCGATCTCCTCGCTGACCACCAGGTAGACCCACAGGTCGAAGCATCCGTCCAGCTCGGGGCGCCCGAGGAAGATGCCGTCGACCAGCACGACTCCGTCGTTCGGCACGGCGATTCGATCAGGGTCGACCGGTCGATCGGTGACATGGTCGAAGACCGCCGGCCGGATCAGACGGTTGCCGCCCGGCCCGATCGGCTCGATGACCTCGCGCACGAACGCCCCGTAGTCGAAGGAGTCCCGGTAGTAGCTGTCGGCGGGCTCCGATTCCTGCCGAGCGTGTCGGACCGAAGCCGGGTGATGGAAGCCGTCGATGGAGACGCGGATCGTGGGGCGAAGCGGCTTCATCGCAATGGCCAGCTCTTCGGCGAACCACGTCTTGCCGGCGGCGTCGACCCCGTCGATGGCAACCACCAGGGTCGATTCCGGTTTCGCAGCAGCGAGCGTGGCGGCCATCGAGGCCAGGAACGTGGCGCGGCCTGTCGGCGGCTCACCCGGCGCGGTCACGCACCACGATGACGATGGTCAGGATGATGGCGCCGACGATGGCGACCAGATTGGCCACCGCACGGCCGTAGACGAAGTAGGCGACGACCGAGCTGAGCACCACGATCCACGTG
>JBPEXB010000111.1:0-1614 GCA_052032125.1 Acidimicrobiia bacterium | reverse complement strand
CAGGGAACCTGGCACGCCATCTGGGAAGGTGGATCGATGGTCGCCTGCGCGGGCACCCATGTCATCAGCGACCGCCGCGACGTCGCCGCCATCGGGGGCGTGCTCACCCACCCCGCACATCGTGGCAGGGGCCTGGCAGCGGCGGTGACCGCCGCCGTCGCTCGCGCCGCCACACAGCGGGTGGGCATCGTCGGGCTGAACGTGGCCGAGAGCAACCCCAGGGCGGGGCGGCTGTACGGGCGCATCGGCTTCGAGGACGAGCTGCGCTATGAAGAGATCGAGCTCCTCTGACGTGCCCGCACCAATCATCGGCGCGAACCACCGGCAGCCCTCCGGTGTAGAGAATGGTGGGTGGTGACCACAGGCGACACGGAAACCGACCTGATCGAGCGGGCTCGGTCCGGCGACCATCAGGCGTATCGACTGCTCGTCGAGCAACACTCGACGAGGGCGTTTCGTCTCGCCTATCTGATCACCCGCTCGGCGGAGGACGCCGAGGAGGCAGCACAGGATGGCTTCGTGAAGGCGTGGAAGGCACTCGATCGATTTCGGGAGGGCTCGGCCTTCGCGCCCTGGGTGCTGCACATCGTCCGCAACGAGGCCAAGAACCGGGTGCGGTCACGCATCCGCCGGGATCGGATGGAGTCTCGCCTGGCGGTGGAACGACCGCAGGCACCAACCCCTCCCGATGCGGCGGCCCTCGACGCGATGGCCGACGACCGGCTCGCGGCCGCAGTCGGAGCGCTCCCCGATCGGCTCCGATCGGTCATCCACTGCGTGTATTTCCTCGAGCTGAGCGAGACGGAGACCGCCACCGTGCTCGGCATTCCCAGGGGAACGGTCAAGTCGCGGGCGGCTCGGGCCAGGAGCCTGCTGGCCGCCGAGTTGGAGAAGGACGCATGAACGACATCGACCGGCAGCTGCGACGCCTGGCAGAGCGCACGCCCTACCCCGCCGATCCGGATCTCACCGACCGGGTGATGCATCGCATCGAGCGTTCCGAGCGGAGCAGGTCGTCGTGGGGCCGCCGTCTGGTCGCGGTGGCAGCTGCCATCGTCGTGGTGGTCGTCCTGGTCCCCGGGCTGCGCCACGAGGTGGCGGGTTGGCTCGGCCTCCGCCAGGTCACGCTGGTCGACGCTCCCGCCCTGCTCGACGCCGGTGATCGGCTCGACCTCGGCACCCCTGTCACCCTGGAACGGGCCGCGGAGCTGGCCGGCTTCACACCGGTCCTGTCACCGGACCTCGGTGCGCCGGACGCCGTGTTCGTCGTCGACCGCCAGGTGTGGATGCTGCACGAGGCGCGAGCGGACCTGCCCGAGGGTGCGCTGCCGGGCATCGGCGCGGTGGTGACGCAGATCCCGCTCGACGCGGGCGGCATCGTCAAGAGCGCCCTGGCCGAGAACGAGCTCGCCTTCTTCGAGACCGACGGCCTCTTCGGGGTGTGGATCGAAGGCCCGCATGAGCTGCAGATCCCGGGGATCGGCGGCACGGGCGGGCGGCTCGCCGGCAACACCCTGCTGTGGGAGACCGACACCTTCACGTTCCGGCTGGAAGCCGCGATCGATCGGGCCCGAGCGCTCGACCTGGCGCGCAGCTTCCGCTGAACCAGCTTCG
>JBPEXB010000110.1:0-1642 GCA_052032125.1 Acidimicrobiia bacterium | reverse complement strand
CTCGCGAAGGCGCTCAACTGCCCCCATCGCAGCGACACCGGTGAGCCGTGCGACGACTGCGACTCCTGCCAAGCGGTGGCGTCCTCGTCGTCGATGGACGTGGTCGAGCTGGACGCGGCCTCGCACAACAAGGTCGAGGACATCCGCGACATCCGGGTGAGTGTCTCGACGGTCGCATCGGTCGGTGGCGCCAAGCGGGTCTTCATCCTCGACGAGGCACACATGCTGACCAAGGCGGCGAGCAACGCTCTCCTCAAGACGCTCGAAGAGCCTCCCGACCACGTGCATTTCGTGCTGGCCACGACCGAGCCGTACAAGTTGCTCGACACGATCCGCTCGCGGAGCCAGCGCTTCGACTTCCACCTCATCACCGCCGACACGCTGGTCGCCCATCTCGACGAGGTGGCACAGGCCGAGGGCTACGAGACCAGCAAGGAAGCGTTGCTGTCCGTGGCGCGCCACGCGGCGGGTTCGGCCCGCGATGCCCTCTCCCTGCTGGAGCAGGTGGCGGCGTTGGGCGGGGGCACGGTCACCGAGGAAGGTGTGCAGCGGGCGCTCGGGCTCGCCGGGCGCGACGTGCACCTGACCCTGGTCGAGGCGATCCGCGACAGCGACGCCAAAGTCGGGCTCGAGATGGTCGCCGAACTCGCCGGCAGGGGCGTCGACCTGCGGTCGTTCCTCGGCGACGCCATCGGCTTCTTCCGTGGCGCCTTCCTCGCTCGCTACAGCCCCAACGTCAAGGAGCTGACGGACGAGCCGGCCGAGGTGATCGAGGATTGGCGCACGGCCGCCGAGCAGCTGCCTCCGGCGACGGTGCTGCGAGCGGTCGACGTGCTGTCGGAGGCCCTCATCAAGCTCCGAGAGGGTCGCGAGGAGCGGATGATGTTGGAGCTGGCGATCCTGAAGCTGACCCGCCCCGAGCTCGCCGAGGACCAGGCCTCGCTCATCCACCGCATCGAGAAGCTGGAGAAGGGGACCGTGCCCGCGCCGTCCCGCCAGGTGCCGTCCGAACAGCCCGCCCCTGACCGTTTCACCGTGCCCGAGTCGGTGTCGACGACGGACAAGGCCCCCGCCGAGGCTCCGGAGCCTCCTGCCGTCGACGCAGGTCCCGATCTCGAAGCGCCGGTCGCCGCCGGCGCCGACGAGGTGACCGAGGTCGAGGAGCCCGCCGAGCCCGTGCTGAGCGCAGCGCCGACGATGAACGATCTCGAGCGGATCTGGCCGCAGCTGGTGGCCGGGGTGCGTGACGAGCTGGGAGCCCGTCGAGAAGCGTTGTTCCGCGAGGCCATGCCCGGTGACGTGGAAGGTGAAACCCTCGTGCTGACCGTCCCGGCCAGCATGGAGTTCCACCTCGAACAGCTCGTGGCCGACGACGGCCTCGCCACCTACATCACGGGCCGGGCCACCTCGCTGCTCGGCCGCCCGGTGCGGGTGGCCTTCCGGTCGAGTGACGGGACGGCGCCTGCCGAGGTGGTCGCCGATGCCGAGCCCGAGGAGATCCCCGACAAGGACCGGCTCATGGAGGCGCCGGCGGAGGGCACCGACCCGGTCGCCCTGCTCGAGGACGCCTTCGGAGCAACGGTGGTGGACGAAGACTGACGCCGGCGGCCTCTCGGCCGCCGGAGTACTGAGTACTGAGTAC
>JBPEXB010000011.1:0-2709 GCA_052032125.1 Acidimicrobiia bacterium | reverse complement strand
TCGGGTGGGTGGTGGGGTCTGCGGGTCCAACATAAATCAGCCTCTATGACATCTTTTGTCATATATCGCGAGAATCCCCGCATGCGAGCCGACCGACTCATCACGACGCTGCTCCTGCTCCAGCAGCGGGGGCGGATGACCGCGCGCCAACTCGCCGAGGAGCTGGAGGTCTCCACGCGGACGGTGATGCGGGATCTCGAGGCGCTCGGCACGGCCGGCGTCCCGATCTACGCAGAACGCGGCCCGAAGGGTGGTTTCGAGCTGTGGGACGGCTTCCGCACCCAGCTGTCTTCGGTGACCGCCGACGAGGTGAGAGCGGCTCGCTTCCTGGGCGCTCCGGCCGTCGCCGACGAGATCGGGCTCGGAGAGGACCTCACTCGCTTCCAGCTGAAACTCGATCAGGCGCTTCCGACCCGGCTGCTCGAGGCGGCCACGGCCGTGGCGGATGAGTTCCTGTTGGCCGTCGACCCCACTGCCGACGACCCCGATGTAGTCGACTTCTTCGTCGTCGCCGTGCGCCGGCGCCGCCAGGTGCTCCTGGACGACGGACGGCGGCTGGCGCCGCTGGGCATGGTGCGGGGGGCGGCGGGGTGGAGCGTCGTCGCCCTCATCGACGGAGAGCTCCAGGCCGTTCCGGTGTCGACGATCGGCATTCCCCGCACCACGGGCAAGCGGTTCGAGCGACCGGAGGGCTTCGACCTGCACGCCGCCTGGGCGCAGGTGGGCGACCAGGAAGCCTGAGCGCCCCGACATGTCGGACGCTGCACTCCTTCGACGTGACACGTTCGTCGAGGCGCTCGACGGCGCCTCGTGACGCCGCCGGGCCCCGCAATCAGGGTTCCAGGATCGAGTTGGTGACGATCGGCGGGCCCGAGCCGAGGTAGAAGATCCCTGGATACCCCGCCGTCTCGAATCCCAGACTCGGGTTGCGTCGCAGCTCGGAGTCCTCGATGTAGAGGTTGCCGCTTCGGTCGTTCGACACGAAGAAGATCCCGCCACCGCCTTCGTTGGCGATGTTGTCCTCCACGACCGTGTCGATGATGCGATAGATGAACGTGTTGCCGTCGCCGTAGATGGCGCCGCCGTTGCCCCCACCCGGCGTGCCCGCCCGCTGGGGGTTGGCGCCCCAACCGATCGCCTCGTTGTGGGTGAACAGACTGTTGATGACCGTGTACGAGACGCCGATCGCCGAGATGGCGCCGCCGTTGGAGCAGATGTTTCCCAGGCCCTCGAAGCCGCCGAAGGTGCTCTGCACCACGTAGACGGGCTGGTCTTGGTACTGATCGAAGGCACGGACGGCCGCGCCGCCCACGTCGGGGCCGGTGCTGTCGCACGTGTTGTTGAAGAACCTCGAATTGACGATCTTGAGCCGCCCGCCCCTCGCCCAGACCGCTCCTCCCCCGTCCGGGTCGGCACCCGTCGAGTTGCCGTCGACGAAGGTCAGGTTCTGGAGCGTCAAGCGGGGATGGTCCTGATCGTTGCAGTGCGGGGTGGTCCACACGAGGTCGGGGTCGCAGGCGTTCATGTAGAGGATGCGCCGCTGTCCCATCCCGCTCAGGGTGACGAGACCTCCCCCGTCGATGACGACGTCCGGATCGGCGTTGTTGAACACTCGGGCGGTCTCGGTCATCTCGATCGTCACCGGGTCCGGGCCGCAGTCGAACACGATGGTGCCGCCCGCCGCCACCGCCGCCACCAGCGCGGCGGAGGTGCAGCTCACAGCGGTGCCGGTGCCGATCACGTGGTCCGGTGACGACGTGTCCTCCGCCTGGGCCTCCGCCGGCACCGTCGCCGTGCCGTTGGGGTTGCCGGCCACCGGGAGGCCCCGAGGAGGCGGCACCAGGGGCGTCAGGTCCAGTCCCCGGGTCAGGAAGGTGGCCATCTGGGCGCGGGTGACGGGATCGAGCGGGCAATAGAGCGTGCCGGTGGCATCACAGCCGATGGTGATGCCGTCCTCGGCGATCGCCACCACGTTCGGCGCGTGGGTCCCGCCGACGTCGGTGAAGGGATTGGCGCCGGTGGCGGTGAGGCCGAGCGCTCTCGCCAGGAACGAGGCCATCTGCTCGCGGGTCACGAGGTCGTCCGGGCAGTAGCGATCACCACCGCAGCCGAGCGAGATACCGGCGTCGGCGATCGCGTTGATCGCCCCGAGGTGGGTGCCGCTGACGTCGGAGAAGCGATTGCCGGCCGGGATCGGCAGGTCGAGCGCCCGGGCGAGGAAGGAGCCCATCTGCGCCCGGGTGACCGGATCGTCGGGGCAGTAGCGGGTGGCGGTGCATCCCGACGTGATCCCGGCCGCGGCGATGGCTTCGATGGACCCCTCGTGCTGACTCCCGTCGTCGTCGATGAACGAGCCGCCTGGAGGGAGCTCCTGGGCCGATCCGGCGAGCGTGCCGGCGACCAGCGCCAGGGCGGTGAGCAAGGTGAGGATGCGCGTGTTCATCGTGCCTCCGGAGAAGGGCCCTCGAGATGTCTCGGCAACGAGCGGGCGAGCTTGAGGTGGCGTCTCGATGAGGGACTCGTCTCAGCGGCCCGCCAGGTTCACCGGTGCTATACAGCCCGCATGCGGCGACCGAACATCGTGCTGATCATGGCCGACCAGCTGGCTCCGCACTTCCTGCCCAGCTACGGCCATCCAGTGGTGCAGGCGCCGACCATCGCCCGGCTCGCCGACGAGGGCGTCGTGTTCGACCGGGCCTACACCAACTC
>JBPEXB010000109.1:0-1591 GCA_052032125.1 Acidimicrobiia bacterium | reverse complement strand
AACCCGAGATCGCCGACGTCGGTCTCGCCGAGGCCGAGGCCTTCGCCGAGGGCCGCAAGATCCGTGTGACCAAGGTGCCGTTCAGCGCGTCGGCCAAGGCGTTGATCAACAACTCGCCGCGCGGCTTCGTCAAGATCCTGAGCGACCCGGCCACCGGCGTCGTGCTCGGCGGATCGATCGTCGGTCGCCACGCCGCCGAGCTCATCTCCGTCATCGCCCTCGCAGTGACCGCCGGCCTCAAGGTCGAGGACATCGTCGACTCGCTCTTCGTGCACCCGGCGCTCGCCGAAGCCCTCGCCGAAGCCTCCGACTGAACTCCATCTGGCGACAGTTGACCTGACCCATCGCTGGTGAACTGTCGCCAGAACGGGGTCGATCGGCGGGGTGGATAGGGTCGCACCGACTTCCCCTTCGTTTTCGAACACGGAGGAGGCGCCGTGCGTGCGCTCCTGGAAGTCGTCCGGCCCCAACTCGAGACTCAGTGGAGCCTCATCACTCGCCGCCAAGCGCTCGACGGCGGTCTCACGAGAGCGGGGATCGACCGGCTCGTCAGGGATGGGATCTGGGAGGTTCTCGATCGAGCGCTGTACGGCCCCACCGGCGTTCCGATGACCTGGCACCGCCAACTGATGGCCGCCGTGCTGGCTGCGCCCCTGGGGGCCACGGCGAGTCACCGGAGCTGCGCACATCTACACGGTGTGGGCGGCCTGGTCGACCCCCCGATCGAGATCTCGATCCCACGTGGATCCCGATTCCGCCGTCGGGGTGTCGTCGCGCACGAGTCGAGGGACCTCGGACTGGCGCGGCGTGTCGTCGTGGAGGGAATCCCCACGACCGACCTGCGCCGGCTCGCCGTGGATCTCGGCGCTGTGGTGTCCGAAGCGCGCTACCGGCACACGATCCGGGAGATCCGTCACGCTCACGGTGTGACCGCGGACCAGTTGCTCGCGACGTATCTGGCGCACCGACGTCGAGGTCGCAATGGTGGTGGTGCACTCCGCGACTGGCTCGATCGCTACTACGACATCTCGGGCGTGTCGGAGTCAGGGCTGGAGTTGATTGCGCTCGACGCGATCCTCGATGCAGGCCTCCCCGCACCGGTTCGCCAACACTGGGTCGAGAGCCCGTCGGGGCGGTATCGCCTCGATCTCGCGTACGTCGACCGGCTCGTCTGCATCGAGATCGATGGTGCCCAACACGAGGACGCCGACCAGTCCCGGATCGATGAGAGACGCACGAGCGCGCTCGAGGCGCTCGGGTGGCGCGTACTTCGAGTCCGCAGCGCACACTTCGCTTCGGACATGCACGCGGTCCTGCGCGAACTCGACCGGATCTGGCGACAGACGAACTGACCCGTTGCGGGCCAACTGTCGCCAGAACCGGGGTGTCGAGGACTACTCGATGACGAGGAGGATGTCGCCGGAGCCGACCGACGATCCCTCTTCGACGTTGATCTCGGTGATCGTGCCCGCCTTGTCGGCGTTGATGTTGTTCTCCATCTTCATGGCCTCGAGGACGCAGACGAGCTGACCCTCGGTGACCTCGTCGCCGACGGCGACGGGGAGCTTGAAGACGGTGCCCTGCATCGGCG
>JBPEXB010000108.1:0-4897 GCA_052032125.1 Acidimicrobiia bacterium | reverse complement strand
GCGAAGCGGCGCTTGCCGACCTGGATGACCGAGTCGACGAGCGTGGCGCGATCCACGGACTCCTGCTCGAGGCGCTCGCCATCGACGCGAACCGCCCCCTGGGAGAGCATGCGCCGTCCCTCCCCGCCGGACGCCACCAGACCGGCATCCCTGAGCAGCGACGGCACGTGGACGGGATCGTCTCCGGCGAGCGGGTGGATCGGGATGTCCTCGGGTGCCTCGTGTTGCTTGAACTGACGATCGAACGCCGCCTCCGCTTCTGCGCCGCTCCCCGCCCCGTGATACAGGTCCACGATCGATCGGCCCAGGCGCCGCTTGGCCTCGCCGGGATGGATCGAGCTCTCGGCGAGTGCCGACTCCATGTCGACGATCTCGTCCCACTCCAGCCCCGAGGCCAGCCGGAACCACTGCGGCATGGCGTCGTCGGGAATGGACATCGTCTTGCCGAACATCTCCTCCGGCGCATCGTTGATGCCGATGTAATTGCCGAGCGACTGCGACATCTTCTTCTCGCCGTCCGTGCCGACCAGCAGTGGCATCGTCAGGACCATCTGGGGGCGCTGGTCGTATCGCTCCTGGACCTGGCGGCCCATCATCAGGTTGAACAGCTGGTCGGTGCCACCCAGCTCGATGTCGGCCTCGACGGCCACCGAGTCGTAAGCCTGGAGCAGCGGGTACATGAACTCCATCATCGAGATGGGCTCGTTGGCGGCGAAGCGGTTGGCGAAGTCGTCACGCTCCAGCATCTGGGCCAGGGTCGATTTGGAGGTGAGCTCGAGGATGCCGCCCATGTCGATCGGCTGCAGCCATTCGCTGTTGCGCCGGATCTCCAGGTTGTCGGACGACAGGATCCGTCCGAAGTCCTCGAGCACCGAGGCGGCGAATCGATCGACCTCCTCGGCGGTGAGGCGCTTGCGGGTCTCCGACCGCCCGCTCGGGTCGCCCACCTGGGCGGTGAAATCGCCCACGATCAGCACCGCCGTGTGCCCGAGATCTTGGAACTGGCGGAGCTTGCGCAGCACCACCGCCCATCCGAGCGTGACGGCAGGGGCAGTCGGGTCCATGCCGAGCTTCACCCGCAGCGGGCGGCCCTCGGCGATGCGCTCGGCGAGCTCCTCCTCCGGGAGGAACGTGTCCACCCCGCGCAGCAACACCTCGGCTTGAGCTCGTGCGTCCATGGCGCGGGAGGTTACCGGCCCGGCGACGACGCCAGGCGGTACTCAGTACTGAGTACCGAGTACTGAGTACTGAGTACTCGGGACCGGAGACTCGCGTCAATACCCGGAGCCGTGCTCTCCGCTCAGTACCCTGCGCCGGACATCATGAAGCGCTGGATGTCTCTCGCTGCGGTGGGCTTCCTCCTCGTCACCGCCTGCAGTATCGAGCCCCTCGACGACCCGGGACTGGGTGAGCTCGCGCTCACGTCCGTCGTGTACGCCGCCGATGGATCGGTCCTGGCTGAGTTCCACGCGTCCGAGAACCGGGTCCTCGTCGACTACGAGGACCTCCCGACATCGCTCATCGACGCGGTCGTCGCCATCGAGGACGAACGCTTCTGGGAGCACACCGGCGTCGACCTGCAAGCCGTCGCCAGGGCGCTGGTCGCCAACCTCAAGGACCAGGAGATCAGCCAGGGCGGCTCGACGATCACCCAGCAGTACCTGAAGAACGTCGTGCTCTCACCCGAGGTCACGCTCGACCGCAAGCTCACCGAGGCGGCCCTGGCGCTGCGCCTCGAACAGGGTCTCTCCAAGGAGGAGATCCTCGAGAACTACCTCAACACCGTGTACTTCGGGAACTCCTCCTACGGCGTGGGCGCCGCCTCGAACCGCTACTTCGGCAAGGACGTGAGCGAGCTCGACCTGGCAGAGTCGGCGACGCTGGCCGGCCTCATCCAGGCTCCTTCGACCTACGACCCGTACCGCAACCCGGATGCCGCGATCGGCCGCCGGCGGGTCGTGCTGGAGCGGATGGTCGAGCTCGGCTGGACGACGCCCGAGGAGGCACAGGCAGCCGACGCGGCAC
This sequence comes from Acidimicrobiia bacterium, assembly GCA_052032125.1. Lineage (GTDB taxonomy): Bacteria > Actinomycetota > Acidimicrobiia > Spongiisociales > Spongiisociaceae > JBPEXB01. The sequence continues at coordinate 2,872 of JBPEXB010000108.1, read as the reverse complement.
CGCTGCGCATGGTCCCGGCGGTGTCGGGCCAACAGCTCCGCCATCCGTACTTCACCGAGGAGGTCAAGCGGTGGCTCCTCGACCTCCCGGCGCTCGGTGAGACCGCCACCGATCGGTACAACGCCCTGTTCCGGGGTGGCCTGCGCATCTACACGACACTCGACCCGCTGGTCCAGGACGCCGCCGAGGCGGCGATCCTCGATGTGATCCCTGAAGACGGCCCGCGGGCCGCGCTGGCGGCCGTCGACCCGCGGACCGGGGCGATCAGGGCGCTGGTGGGCGGTCGCGACTTCTACGACCCCGACGATCGCTCGGCGCAGTTCAACCTCGCCACCCAGGGACTGCGCCAGCCCGGCTCCGCCTTCAAGCCGTTCGCGCTCGCCGCCGCCCTCGATCAGGGTCAGTCGCTCGCGTCGCTGTATGGCGGCGGGTCGGAAGTGACGATCAACACCGACAGCGGCCCGTGGGTGGTCCAGAACTACAACGAGCTCGCCTACCCGGAGCTGACCCTGCTGGAGGCGACGGTCTTCTCCGTGAACGTCGTCTACGCCCGGCTGGTGCAAGCCACCGGGCCGCAGGCGATCGTCGATCTGGCTCGCGCTGCCGGCATCACGACCCCGCTGCAGCCGCTGCCGGCGGTGGCGCTGGGCGCCCAGGAGGTCTCACCCCTCGAGATGGCCGACGCCTACGCGACCTTTGCGGGCGAGGGCCTGCACGCCCAGCGGCACATGGTCACGCGCGTCGAGACGAGCAGCGGCGTCAACATCTATGAGGCGATCCCGGTGGTCACCCAGGTCATCGACAAGGACGTCGCCAACAACGTGACCGCGGCGCTCACCCAGGTGGTCGAGCGCGGCACTGGGCAGCAGGCGGACATCGGGCGGCCGGTCGCCGGCAAGACCGGGACATCGCAGGAGCACCGGGACGCCTGGTTCGTCGGCTACACACCCGAGCTCTCCGCTGCCGTGTGGGTGGGGTTCCCGCAGGGTGCGATCTCGATGGTGCCCCCATCGACACCGTTCACCGTCACGGGCGGCACGTGGCCGGCCCAGATCTGGGCTCGATTCGCCTCGGCGGCGCTCAGCGGGTCGTTCGAGCTCCTCTCCACCGGCGACACCGGGGCGCTGGTGGGGGTCCAGATCGACACCTCGACCGGGTTCCTGGCCGGACCGTTCTGTCCCCGGCAGAGCGTCGCCCGGGTCCGGCTGCCCGCCGACTCGGTCCCAACCGTGGTGTGCCCGATCCACAACCCGACCGGCGTCGTCGATGTCGGTTCGTTCGAGCTGCCGGACGTCATCTCGCGCTCGCTGTCCGAGGCGGTGACCACCCTCAACGAGCTCGGCTACCTCACGACCGTCGAATGGCAGGACGGGGGCAACCTCGCCCAGGGGACCGTGTTCAACCAGTTCCCGTCGCCCGGGTTCCCTGCGCAGACCGGATCGGTGGTGCGGTTGATCGTCGCTGGGCCCGAACCGGGATCGGTCGTCCCGTCGGTGCTGGGCTTCCCCGCAGGACAGGCGCAATCGGAACTGGCGCAGATCGGTGTCGGCACGGAGATCATCGTGGAGGCGGAGTCGAATCCCGACGACGCGGCGCGGCGGCCAGGCGTGGTCTGGAAGCAAGATCCCGCACCTGGCGCCGACGCCGGCGGCACGGTACGCCTGTGGGTGAATCCGTAGCCGGCCTTCGGCCGGCAGTACCAAGTATGCAGTACTGAGTACTCAGTACTGCTGCAGGACGAAGCGCCACGGACGATCGGCCGCCTGGCTGATGCCGATTCGCGGCGTGGTCACGATCGTTTCGCGGTCGCGGACCGATCCTCGCTCCAGGTGAACCGGCCCCGTGAGCACCTGGCCGCCGTCGTGAGCGCCCGTCACGCCGAGTGCCTGCGTGAGCTTGCCGGGCCCATCGGTGAGACGATCGACACGGCCGCGTCGGCGGCGGATCAGCTCGGCACCTTCGATGATCTCGCCGCCGCGTAGAAGCACGGCCTGTCCGTGGTCGGGCTCGCCGGTGACCACGTTCATGCACCAGTGGATTCCGTACGACCGGTAGACGTAGAGCGTGCCGGCCGACTTGAACATCGAGGCGTTCCTCGGTGTCGGCCCGCGAAACGCGTGGGAGGCCGGGTCGTCCGTTCCTCCGTAGGCCTCGACCTCGGTGAGCCGGACAGACGTGCGCCCCTCGAAGTCGGTCCACAGAACGGAACCGAGCAACCTGGGTGCCACTTCCAAGACCGGACCGTGCAGGTCCGGTTGGCTCACGCCAGGAGCTCCAACAGCAGGGCCTTGATGGCGTGGAGGCGGTTCTCGGCTTGGTCGAAGACTCTCGAGCGGGGGTGGTCCATCACGCCGTCCGTCACCTCTTCGCCTCGGTGGGCGGGGAGACAGTGCAGGAAGATGGCGCCGTCCTCGGCCCGGTCGAACAGCGCCTCGTCGATCCGATAGCCGGCGAAGGCGGCGGCTCGCCGTTGTGCCTCGTCCTCCTGGCCCATCGAGGCCCACACGTCGGTGTACACCACGTGGCTTCCCTCGACGGCGGCCAGGTCATCGGTGACGGTGATCCGGTCACCCGCAGCCTCGACATAGGCATCCAGCGGCTCGTAGCCGGGCGGGCACACCACCCGGACCGACCCGCCCATCATCGCCACCGCCACCATCAGCGAATGGCACACGTTGTTGCCGTCGCCGATGTAGGCGACGACCGCTTCGCCGAGGGGCACGGCCTCCTCGATGGTCTGCAGGTCGGCCAGCGCCTGGCACGGATGCTCGAGATTGCTGAGCAAGTTGATGACCGGGGCGACGGCGTGGTCGGCGATGTCGTGCAGGTGTTGATGCTCGAACACCCGCAGTGCCAGGGCGTCGAGGTATCG
>JBPEXB010000107.1:0-5488 GCA_052032125.1 Acidimicrobiia bacterium | reverse complement strand
GCGGGTGATCTCGTGGAAGACCATCCGCCGGATCGGGATCTTCGGCTTGAGGACCTCCAGGAGGTGCCAGGCGATGCCCTCGCCCTCGCGGTCCTCGTCGGTGGCGAGGTAGAGCTCCGAGGCGTCGGCCACCTTGGCCTTCAGCTCCTTGATGACGTCCTTCTTGTCCGGGGTGACGATGTAGAGCGGCGCGAACCCGTTGTCGATGTCGATGCCCCAGTCCTTGGCCCACGCCTCGCCCTTGTACTTGGCGGGAATCTCCTTGGCCGTCCTGGGCAGGTCGCGCACGTGCCCGACCGAGGACGCGACGTCGTACTCACCGCCGAGGAATCCGGCGATGGTGCGAGCCTTGGCAGGCGACTCGACGATGATGAGGGGCTTGGACACGGCGCAATCAATACCTGGTGGCCGAACAAGGTGTCAAGACGGCATGTATCGGAACGAGGGGTTCGAGACTGAGGACTTCGTCCTCAGCCTCGAGTCTTTTCGTTCCGGGTACTCAGTACTCGGTACTCAGTACTCAGTACGGCGGCGGAGCCGGTTTGGATCGGTCCGGGGCCCGCACTCGACCGTCAGACGCGAAGGGTACCCGGTGCCATTACCGCCCCCGCCGACGAGGCGAGGGCCTTGTAGCGAGGCCAACTGGTAGCTTTCCCTCGAAACCACCCGGGGGTTTTCCATCGACCTGATACGCCGTGGACCGTTCGCCCGATTGTGGTGGGCGAGTGCCGCGTCCTCGTTGGGTGACTGGGTCACGTTCTTCGCCACGCTGGCTCTGGCGGATGCCATCGGCGGAACCGACGCCGTCCTCGTCCCCCTCATGAGCCGGCTCGTGCCCGGGTTGTTGTTCGGCTCGCTGGCCGGCGTGGTGGCCGACCGTGTCGACCGCAAGTTGGTGATGGTGATCTCCGACGTCGGGCGGGGCGTGGTCGTGCTGGGACTGATCTTCGCCAACAATCTGATCACGCTGGCGATCATCTCCTCGGTGCTGGAGATCCTCACCATGATCCGCCAGCCCGCCCGGGAGGCGGCCATGCCGACCCTGGTGGAGACGCACGAGTTGGTCAACGCCAACAGCCTGTCGCTCGCCGCGGCGTACGGGACGGCCCCGATCGGCTCGGCGATCTGGTCGGGCCTGGCGGCGCTCTTCGTCGCCACCGGGTCCTTCGGGCCCATCGTCCGTGACTTCGACCTCGCCTTCGTGGCCGACGCCGTCACCTTCTTCATCTCCGGTGCCCTGGTGGCCAGCATGGTGATACCGAAGCCGACCCTTCAGGTGGAGGCCAACGGCCAGGAGAAGTCGGACTGGAAGCAGCCGTTCCGCGACCTCGTCGAGGGATTCTCCTTTGTGACGTCGAACGCCGCAGTCCGACGGGTGGTGTTCGGCATGGCGCTGGCGCTCTTCGGCGGCGGCGCGCTGTTGCCGCTGGGCCAGTCCTTCGCCCGCGACGTGCTCGGCGGCGGCAACACCGGCTTCGGCATCGTCGTGACCGCTCTCGGGATCGGCGTCGCCATCGGCATGCTCGGGGTGGCCATCCTCACCAACGACAAGACCCGCCGCGACGTGACCTATGCCATCGGTCTGACCGCCACCGGCCTCACGATCGGGTTGGCGGCGTTCAGCGCCACCGTGTGGGGAGCGGCCGGGTGGCTCGTGTTCGCCGGGATCGCCACCGGATTCACCTACGTGATGGGCTTCACCCACCTGCACGAGGTGGTGGACGACACGCTGCGCGGTCGGACCTTCGCCGCCCTCTTCACCCTCGTTCGTACCGCGCTCTTGGTCTCGTTCACGATCGCGGTGCTGGTGGCGGCGGGCCTCAACAACCGCTTCCCCGAGCCGTTCGCCAACGGCATCCGCAACGTCTTCGTCCTGTCCGCCGTGATCATCCTCGTCACCGGGCTGCTCACCCTCTGGGGGATGCGCAAGACGCTCATCCAGAAAGACCTGCCCGACGACGTGCGGCACTCCATTCGTGACACGTCGCACGCGTTTGGTTCAATGCGAGGCAAGCGGCGCAACTGAGCCTGAGGGCTCATCCGCCTCCACCGACCGGACGGAGCACATCGCACGTGTACGTGGCGCTCGAAGGCATCGAGGGGACCGGCAAGTCGTCGCTTCAACGCGCCCTGGCTCGCTGGCTCGAGTCCGAGGGCCTCGAGGTCGTGTGCGTGCGGGAGCCCGGCGGCGGGAGGGTCGGCGAGGCCATCCGCCAGATCCTGCTGCACGAGGACATCGACCTCGACCCCTGGGCCGAAGCGCTGCTGTTCGCTGCCCAGCGAGCGCAACTCGCCGCCGAGACGATTCGCCCGGCCCTGGAGCGAGGGGCGTGGGTGGTCGGGGATCGGTCGGTGTACTCGTCGCTGGCGTATCAGGCGGTCGGCAGAGGCTTGGGCATGGAGAGAGTGAGGGCCGTGAACGAGGCAGGACTCCAGGGAACGTGGCCCGACCTGGTCGTGCTCCTGACGCTCCCTGCCGAGATCGGGCTCGGCCGCCAGGACGTCGCCGACCGCATCGGCGCCGAGGGGACGGCGTTCCAGGCCGGCGTGGGGAAGGCCTTCGAGGCCATGGCGGCCGATGATCCCGAGCGTTTCATCGTCATCGATGCCGAGCAGTCGATCGACGAGGTCGTGGCAGAAGCCTGCGCCTCCTTGAAGGCGAGGATGTGAGGATGTTCGACGGCATCATCGGTCACGAGGCCACCCTGCACCTTCTCGAGGCCGAGCTGGAAGCGCCAGGGCACGCCTACCTGTTCACCGGGCCGGCCGGGATCGGCAAGGCCACCGTGGCGCAGCACTTCGCAGCCGGCCTGGTGTGTGACGACGAGCCGTGCCGCGCTCGCGTGCGCCGGGCCGCTCACCCCGACGTGACCGTGCTCGGACCGGAGGGCAAGACGGCCCTCGGGGTCGAGCAGGCGCGGGCGGCGATCGCCCAGGCCAACCTCCATCCGGTCGAGGGGGCCCGCAAGGTCTTCATCTTCGACGAGGCGTCGCTCATGACCGACGCCGCGGCCAACGCCCTCCTGAAGACGCTCGAGGAGCCGTCGGCGTCGACCGTGTTCGTGCTGATCGCCGACAGTCCCGACGACCTGCCGGTCACGATCGCCAGCCGGTGCCGGACCGTGCACTTCGGCCGGGTGTCCGAGCATGAGATCACCGAGGCGCTCGTGGCGCGAGGCGTGAGCGCCGAGCGGGCGGAGGAGACCGCCCGCATCGCGGGCGGCAGCCCGGGCATGGCGCTGGCGTTCGCCACCGAGCCGGAGACCGCTGCCTTCCGGGACGCCTGGTTGTCCGTGCCGCAGCGCGTGACCGGTCAGCCCGGCGACGCGTTCCGACTGGCCGAGGAGATGCTGGCGGCCGGGGCTCCGCTGCTGCACGCCCTCGAGAGCCGGCATGCGACGGAGCTGGCCGGGTTCGAGGAAGCCGGGCTCGAGCCACCGCGAGCGGTGGTCGACCGCCAGGAGCGGGCTGTGCAGCGCGCCGGTGCCGCCCTCACCGTCTCGGGGCTGGAGATGCTGGCGTCCTGGTACCTCGACGCGGTCGCTGCCCAGCACGGGGCGCCGTTGCGCAATCCCGACCTCCCGGCCGCCTCGTTGGCCCGGGTCCGGCCCGAGCATGCGGTGCGCAGCGCCGAACAGGCACTGGATGCCGTGTTCCAGCTGGGCCAGAACCAGCGGCCACGGCTCGTGCTGACCACGCTCTTCACCAACCTTGGCTCGGATTCCTGAGTTCGGGGCCGGCGGACGCCTCCTGTGGCGGCTGTGCTGGCCGATCGCCCGGGTGCTGGCCATGTGGTTCCCCTATTCGGTCGAGCGCCGGGCTGACGTCCCGGCCGGTCCCTTCGTGGCGGCGATCAACCACTACTCCCACCTGGATCCACCGTTCGCCGGCCTGGCCCTCAAGCGACCGATGCGGTTCCTGGCGCTCGACGAGCTGTGGGGCCATGCGTGGATCCTCGATCGGATCTTCCGGGTGTTCGGCGCCATCCCGCTGCCCCGGGTGACCCGGCGGCCGGTGGCAGCCGTTCGGGCCGCTCTGCGCGAACTGGAGCGAGGCGGCGGTGTCGGCGTGTTCCCCGAGGGTCGTCGGGTCGGCGAGTGGGGGGAGGCTGATCTGAAGCCCGGTGCCGCCTGGCTGGCGCTCCGCACAGGCGCCTTGCTGGTGCCGGTGGCCGTGTGGGGGACCCGGGAGTCCATGCCGATCGAGCGGATGTCGATCCGCCGGGCGCCCATCAAGGTGGTGGTGGGCGTGCCCATCGACCCGGAGGCTCACCGGGGAGCGGACGATCCGATCGCCGCGCTCACGGAGGCGTGGAGGCTGGCGGTGGATCGGGAGCTGGCCGCCATGGCGCGAGCAGCCACCTGACCCGGGCGGGCGCCGGGAAGCCCGACACCAGCGGGGCGAATCGCGGGTGTGATCCGTAGACCAGCAGCGCCAGCATGGCCCCGTAGATCGGCAGGTGCCCGATCAGCTCCGGCGCCCCCAGGAAGAAGAGCGTGGCGTTGAACGGGATGCCGGCCACGATCACCGTCAGCTGCGGCATGGCACCGGAGATGATGAGCAGGCCGAACAGCAGCTCGGTCCCGCCCGCCAGGCGGATGAACGCCTCGTCCGACACCGACAGCCCCACCGCCTGGAGGATGTTGAAGGCCGGGTACTGATCGAGGAACGCCAGCGCCAGTTCCGGGCGGGCCAGCTTCTCGGTGAAGGCGAGCACGATCAGCGAGCCCCCGACGAGCAATCGCATCGCCAGCAGCGCCTGCTCGACGAGCAGGTCCGGCGCGTCCACCCGGCCCGCCTGGTCGTCGGATGGGGGCAGGAAAGCGAGGAAGGCGGCGATGCCGAGCAGATCCATCCTCTCGAGGATGGGGACCACCCCGTAGCCCGCCATGCCCAGCGGCCCGGCCGCCACCAACAGGAAGGCCGGGATCCGCAGCCGGAAGCCCGTGATGAACCACACGCCGGCGACGCCTTCGACGATCGCCAGCAGCGTGCCGAACCACGAGTCCGGCAAGGCGAGGCCCGGCGCCAGGTACGTCCCCCTGGCCGCCTGGGACAGCAGCGACACCCCGGCGTGGATCGCCAGCAGCCGTGGGACCCAGGGCACGAACCGTCCCAGCGGCGCCAGGAAGGCGAGCTCGGGTCGAGGCAGCCGGCCGGCGACCAGCCGCCAGGCCACCGCGATCCCTGCGGCGCCCACGATGACCACGAGCGACGCCGGGTCGGCGGCGAACGCCCACTCGAACCCGGGTCGCAGGTCGGTGAACCAGGTCTCGTGCGCCAGGAACATGCCCGCATTGTCGTGGCTGCGGCTCTGCACCAGGAATCGCTCGAGTCGACGCCGGAGACCCGCAACCGGTGATGCGGTACCATGACGGCCCTCGCCGGAGTAGCTCAGGGGTAGAGCGGCTCACTCGTAATGAGCAGGTCAGGGGTTCGATTCCCCTCTCCGGCTCCCAGAACAGCAGAAGCCCGCCATGCATGGCGG
>JBPEXB010000106.1:0-3708 GCA_052032125.1 Acidimicrobiia bacterium | reverse complement strand
GAGATCGTCGAGTGGACCGTCCCGCGTCTCGGCTTGGTTGAGCAGCAGCATGCCGGCGTGGTACACGATCCAGGACCGCATCGCCCCGTCGGCCATGGCGCGTCCGTACCCGGCGGCGATGGCCTCGCCTGCGTCGACCCCGACCCCCAACGTGGTCAGCCAGACGGCCTCGGAGTAGTCCCACTCGGGCGGGGCGAGCGTCGACCATGCCCAATCGATGAGCGTGACGTCGCCGGCGTCGGACACGACGAACTTGCGCGGATGGGGCCGGGCGTGGGCGGCTCGAGGTTCGGAGGCCACGGGGTGGGCGGCGGCCTTCGCCCGCTCCAGCAACTCGGCGGGGAGGTTCAAGCGCCGGCGATAGCGCCCGAGGCGCTCGAAGGTGCTGTCGTAGTCGGACTCGACCCAGTGCTGGTCGATTCCGCCGGTGAGGTTGGACAGCTCGCCCGGGTCGGCCTCGTGGACCGCCCGCAGGACCTGCCCAGCCTTGCGGGCGACCTCACGATTCTCGGGCATGGAGGCGAGGGTCCAGCGGCCGGCGTCGACGAACTCGACCCAGGCCGTGCCTTCATAAGTGCCGTCGCGGAGGATCACCGGGAGGCCCTTCACCCCTTCCAGGCTGGCCAAGGCGCGGTTCTCGCGCCGCCACGTGGAGGCGCTGCCGTACACCTTGAGGACCGTCGTCCCGTCGGTGCCCCAGATGCGGTAATAGTCGTCCCGACCCGTGCTGATCAGTTGAAAACGCGCACCGTCGGCGATGTCGCGGGCGATCTGTTCCACCTGGTCCCAGCTCCCTGAAAACCGGTCATGTGCGTGAGGGCAACGTGATTACCCTACCCCCAGTTATCGACCCTCTCCGGTATGTCCATTGAGCTGACTTTTCCCGACGGGACCGTCTCGGTCCACGACGACGGTGTCACCGGCCGCCAGGTCGCCGAGTCCATCGGCAGCCGACTGGCCAAGGCCGCCGTGGCGGTGGCGCTCGACGGCCGCCAGCTCGACCTCGATCGACCGCTCGGCGAGAGCGGGGAGTTCGCGGTGATCACCGACGCCAGCGACGAGGGGCGAGCGGTCCTGCGGCACTCGGCCGCTCACGTCCTCGCCCAGGCCGTGCTGCGCCTCTACGAGGGAGCGACCTTCGCCATCGGGCCGCCGATCACCGACGGGTTCTACTACGACTTCGACATCGGCCGTCCGTTCACCCCCGAGGATCTCGAATCGATCGAAGCGGAGATGCAGCGCATCATCGAAGAGGATCAGCCGTTCGTCCGGGAGGAGATGTCCAAAGAGGCGGGTCTGCAACTGTTCGGCGCGCAGCCGTTCAAGACCGAGATCATCGAATCGGTGGATGCCTCCGAGGTCGAGGACGCCGAGATCGTCTCTGTCTACCGGAACAACGGGTTCGTCGACCTGTGCCGGGGTCCTCATGTCCCGTCCACGGGGCGGCTCAAGGCGGTCAAGCTGCTGCGGGCCGCCGGGGCCTACTGGCGCGGCGACGAGAACCGTCCCCAGCTCCAGCGCATCTACGGGACCGCCTGGGAGAGCAAGAAGGCGCTGGACGAGCATCTGGAGCGCCTGGCCGAGGCCGAGAAGCGCGATCACCGGCGGCTGGGGAGGGAGCTCGACCTCTACTCCTTCCCGACCGAGCTCGGGAGCGGCTTGGCGGTCTGGCATCCCAAGGGAGGGACCCTCCGCAAGGTCGTCGAGGACTACAGCCGCCAGATCCACGAGGACTTCGACTTCGACTTCGTGTTCTCACCGCACCTCGCCAAGGCCGATCTGTGGCAGACCTCCGGCCATCTCGACTTCTACGCGGACCTGATGTACCCCGACATGACGCTGGACGCCGGCGACGAGTACCGGGTCAAGCCCATGAACTGCCCGTTCCACGTGCTCGTCTATCGATCGGACGCCCGGTCCTACCGCGACCTGCCGATGCGCCTGTCGGAGCTGGGTGGCGTCTACCGCTACGAGCGATCCGGCGTCGTGCACGGGCTGCTGCGAGCGCGGGGCTTCACTCAGGACGACTCGCACACCTTCTGCACCCGCGAGCAGGTGGGGCCCGAGCTGCAGATGCATCTCGATTTCGTCCTGACCCTGATGCGCGAGTTCGGATTCGACGACTTCGAGGCGGATCTCTCCACCCGACCCGAGGACAAGTGGGTCGGCGACCTCGACATGTGGGCGCTCGCCGAGAAGTCGCTCGAGGAGGCCTTGGTCACCGCCGGGGTGCCCTACACCATCGCCGAGGGGGAGGGGGCGTTCTACGGGCCCAAGATCGACCTCCACATCCGCGACGCCATCGGGCGGCGCTGGCAGATGAGCACCATCCAGGTCGACTTCAACCTGCCCGAGCGCTTCGAGCTCGAGTACATCACGCCCGACGACACCCGCGAGCAGCCGGTCATGATCCACTCCGCCAAGTTCGGCTCGCTCGAGCGGTTCATCGGCGTGCTCGTCGAGCACTATGCCGGCGCCTTCCCGATGTGGCTGAGCCCGGTCCAGGCGGTCGTCATCCCGGTCGCCGACCGCCACGAGGCCTATGCCGACGAGGTGGCGGCTGCCTTGCGGGGTGAGGGCTTGCGCGTCGAGGCGAACGCCGGGAGCGGCAAGTTGGGGGAGAAGATCCGCAACGCCATCACCGAGAAGGTCGGCGCGCTCCTGGTCGTCGGTGACGACGACGTGGAGCACCGCACCGTCGGTCTTCGGGTACGGGGCGAGGACGGTGAACGCCGGGGCGTGGCCCTCGACGACGCCGTCGCCGAGCTCACCGAGTCGGCTCGCCCTCCTCGCTGATCGGCTCGATCGTCTCGACGTAGGCCTCTTCCAACGGCTCGCCGGTGGTGGCGTCGAGCCGGGCCAGCGCTCGCTGGTCGGGCGGCTCGGTCGCCGAGTACACGATCACGTTCCACACCGGCTTCGACCGGTTGCCGACGAAGGCGACCGCCGCCGAGGCGTGACCCACGGCGAACGGCACCATGGCGGCCGCTCGCTCCAGAGCCTCTTCTTGCTCGATGGCCAGGCCCCAGGCGGCGCGAGCGTGCAGCCACGCCAGCACCAGGAACAGGGCCGCCAATCCCCAGAAGCCGACCGGCAGGCCGGCGAGCGCGGCCAGGGCGCTCAGCACCGCCCCCGTCACGTAGAACCCGGCCGCGGTGCGCCGGCGTCTCGGGTTCGGGAATCGATAGGGCCCCAGCTCCGACGAGTCGAGGTCGTCCGGCACGCCCTCGGCGTCGGCGACCTCGCGTGGGATCTGAATCCCGTCCATCAGCGCTGGTCGATGGGCACGTAGTCGCGAGTCGGGTAGCCGGTGTAGACCTGACGCGGCCGCTGGATGCGGCTGCCCGGGCTCGAGATCATCTCCCGCCACTGCGCCAGCCAGCCCGGCAGCCGTCCGATGACGAACAGCGGCGTGAAGATCTCCAGCGGGAAGCCCATCGCCCGGTAGATGATCCCGGAGTAGAAGTCCACGTTGGGATAGAGGCGGCGCTCGGCGAAGTAGTCGTCGTCCAGCGCCTCCTGCTCGAGCTGCATCGCCAGCTCCAAGAGAGGATCCGGGGTGCCCAGCTCCTCGAGCACGTCCTGGGCGTACGTCTTGATGAGGCGCGCCCGCGGATCGAAGTTGCGGTACACGCGGTGGCCGAAGCCCATCAAGCGGAACGGGTCGTTGCGGTCCTTGGCACGGTTCAGGTACTTCCGGGTGTCGCC
>JBPEXB010000105.1:0-7054 GCA_052032125.1 Acidimicrobiia bacterium | reverse complement strand
GGGCTCGAAATGTTGGAGTATCGCGAGGACGTCCCGGTGCCCCGACCGAGATCGGGCGAAGTGCTCATCGAGGTCAGCGCCTGCGGAATGAACAACACCGACATCAACACCCGGACCGGCTGGTACTCGAAGACCGTGTCGTCGGCGACCGGCGAGGCGACCGCCTCGACCGACGCCGACGGCTCGTGGGGCGGCGGGCTGACCTTCCCGCGCATCCAGGGGGCCGACCCGGCCGGGCACATCGTCGGAGTGGGAGACGGGGTCGACGACGGGCGTATCGGCGAGCGGGTCCTCTGTGACGGCTGGCTGCGCGATCCCAGTGGGGATCTCACGAAGGCCGGCTATCTCGGGTCGGAGAGGGACGGCGGCTACGCCGAGTACGTCGCCGTTCCGGCCGAGCTCGCCCACGCCATCGACACCGACCTGACCGACGCCGAGTTGGCCAGCTTCCCCTGCTCCTACGCCACCGCCGAGCACATGCTGCACCGGGCCGGCGTCGCCGAGGGCCACTGGGTGGTCGTGACCGGCGCTTCGGGCGGCGTCGGGGGAGCTCTCGTCCAACTGGCACGCCGGCGCGGCGCCCACACGATCGCGGTGTCGTCGGCGGGCAAGCTCGCGGCGACCCGTGAGGCGACCGGAGCCGACCATGTGCTGGCCCGAGAAGATGACGACCTGGATCGCCAGATCCTGGATCTCACCGGGGGCGGCGCCGACGTGCTGGCCGACGTGGTGGGTGGCCAGTTGTTCGCACCGCTCCTGGAGACGATCCGCCGCGGCGGCCACTACACGACCGCGGGAGCCATCGCCGGACCCATCGTGCCGCTCGACCTCAGGACGCTCTATCTCCACGACCTCACGATGCACGGCTGCACGGTGCTGCCGCCCGAGGTGTTCGCGGACTTGATCTCCTACATCGAGGCCGGCGAGATCCGGCCGATCGTGGCGGCCACGTTCCCGCTCCAGGAGATGCAGGCCGCCCAGGAGGCCTTCATGCGGAAGGACCACGTCGGGGCGATCGTCGTCGAGATCGCCTGACTCGGGCATCTCAGTGAGCAGGGAGAAGCTCGGTGAGGGGCGGGAAGCCGAGATCTTCGCGTGGACCGGAGGTCGCGCCCTCAAGCTCTACCGATCCCCGGATAGCGCGGCCCGGGCTCGCGGCGAGGCCGACGTCGTCGAGGCGCTCAACGCACTGGGCGCACCCGTCCCGAGGTGTTTCGGCACCGTCGAGCTCGAAGGACGCCACGGCGTCATCCTCGAACGCCTCGATGGTCCTCCCATGGGCGATGTCATCCACGGACCCGACTGCGAGTCCGTCGTTCGAGAACTCGCCGCGCTGCAGGCCCGCATCCACGAGATCGACGGAACGCAGTTCACCTCGCTCAAACGCCACATGCTCGGCCGGATCGAGCACAGTGCGCCGCCAGACCTGGCCGTGCCGATCATGGCGCGCCTCTCGGCCCTGCCCGACGGCACCCGGCTGGTGCACTCGGACCTCCACCCCTACAACGTGGTGAGGCGCGGCGACGGCGACTGGGTCGCCATCGACTGGCACCGCCTCTACCGCGCAGCGCCGGCCGTCGACGTGGCCAGGACGTGGTTCCTGCTGGTCCAGTGGACGGCCCCTGACGGGAGCGCTCCGGAGGAACTCGCTCCCCTCAAGGCCCGCCTCGGTCGGATCTACCTCGATCACTACGCAGCGCTGACTGGCCTCGATCGCTCGGAGGTGGACCGGTGGCGAGTGCCGGTGCTGGCAGCCCGCCTGGACGAGGGCATTCGCGAGGAACACGCCGACAACGTGACCCTCCTGCGCGAGCTGCTCGCGTAACCAACCGGGGCGGCGCCCGGCACTCCGGGCGAAACGTCGGAAGCGAGTTGTGACAAAACGGTTGCGATTGTCGCACATGTCACAGCTCCGCGATGGGTACGGTCGCGACATGGCCAAGACGGCGTCCCCCACCGTGCACGACGTGCCGTCCATCCTCGAACGAGGCTTCGGCAACTATCGGCGCTCGCTCGTCCCAGCGTCCGCCATGGCCGTGCTGGTCATTCTCGTCTACGGCTCGGCGAGGATCATTGCCCAGAACTCGGTCGACGAAGGCAACCTCGGAACCGCCTTCGCCATCGACGCCCTCGGACTCGTGCTGGCCACGGTGCTGGCGCTCCCCTGGTTCCGCCTGGCGCTCGCCACCGAGCGCGGATCGTCCCCGGCCAACCTCCCCCTGGAGTGGGGCTCGATGCTGGTGGCAGCGTTGTTCTTCTGGGGAGGGATCCTGCTCGGCATCCGATACATGGTGGGCATCCCGAGCATCTTCATGCTCGTCTGGTACGGCTTGTTCGGTTTCGCCGTCGCCGCCGGCACCAAACCGGGCCTGAACGCACTCGGCACAAGCGTGCGCCTCGGTCAGGGCCGACGCTGGGCCGTGGCCGCAACGGCGGCCGTGCTGGCATTCCTCAACCTGCTCGGCTTGCTCCCCATCGGGTCGGGCCTCAATCCGCTGACGGCCACCGTCGCCGTGCTCCTGCTCGTCGCCACGACGAACATCTCGATGGGAGCCGGCGCTCACCTGTACGACCGCCTGAAGGAGAGCGAGGCACCATGAGCACCAAGATCATCGAGGGCGCAGCTGCTTCACCGGGCATCGGATCGGGTCCGGCGTTGGTCATCCAGTCGAACGAACCGTCCATCCCCGATCTGTCTGATCCACTGGCCGCCTTCGTGGCAGCCGCCGCCACCGCCGCCGAGCAGCTCCGTTCGCTGGCAGGCCGGATCGGCGATGATCTGGCCGATGCGGCCGAGATTCTCTCTGCCCAGGCGATGATGGCCGAAGATCCGATGTTCGCCGACGAGATCGAATCCCGTCTCGGAGGGGGAAACAGCCTCGCCGAGGCCCTCGCCGGGGCCGCCGAGCACGTGGCCGAGGGTTTGCGCTCGTCCGGGAGCGAGTACCTCGCCGAGCGGGCCAACGACGTCGCCGAGGTCGCTCGCAGGATCACCTTCGCCCTGGCGGGCGTCCCGATGGCCGGCCTCAGCGACCTCACCGAGCCCCGCGTGGTCGTGGCGCGCTCGCTGACTGCCGCCGATACCGCCGGGATGCAGCCCGATCTCGTGCGCGGGTTCGTCACGGAGGAGGGTGGCCCGACCGGACATGTGGCGGTCATCGCCCGCGCCTTGCGGATTCCGGCGGTCGTGGCGGCCGAGGGCGTGGTGGCGGCGACGGCGGCCGGCGATCAGGTCATCGTGGACGGCGGCCGGGGACGGGCGGTGCTCCGACCAGACGAGGACACCGCTGCGTCGTATGAGACCCGGGCCGCCGCCCATCGCGCCCGGCTGGAGGCCGCCCAGCGCTATCGGGGCAAGCGGATCGCCATCGGCGGCCGCTCGATGGCGATCGCCGCCAACGTCGGCGGACCCGACGACATCGAGCAGGCGGTGGCCGAGGGTGCCGACGGCATCGGCCTCTACCGCACCGAGTTCTTGTTCCTCGACACCGATGAGCCGCCTTCCGAAGACGAGCAGGTGGCCGTCTACCAACAGGCACTCGGCAGCTTCGACGATCCGGTCGTGATCAGGACGCTCGACATCGGCGGCGACAAGCCGGCGCCGTACCTCCAGATCGACGAAGAGGAGAATCCGTTCCTGGGGGTGCGTGGGATGCGGTTGTACCCACACGAACAGGAACTCGCCGCCACCCAGGCGAGAGCGCTGTTGCGGGCTGCGGACACCGGCACCCTTTGGGTGATGGCACCGATGGTGACCACGGTCGACGATGCGATCTACCTCAGGCAGATGTTCGCCGACGCGCAGGCGGATCTCGCCGGCCGAGGCATCGAACACGGTGCGATCAAGCTCGGTGTGATGGTGGAGGTCCCGTCTGTGGCGCTCAACGCGCGGGCGATGGCAGAGGTCGTCGACTTCTTCTCGATCGGCACCAACGACCTCACCCAGTACACGCTGGCAGTCGACCGCACGTCTGCGCCGCTGGCTCGCTACATGGATGCCGCCGACCCGGCCGTGCTGCGCCTGTGCGCGATGACCGCCGAGGCCTCCGTCGACGCGGGCGTGTCGGTGTCCGTGTGCGGCGAGGCTGCTGCCGATCCTGGTCTGGCAGTGCTCTTCGCCGCCATGGGCATGGACAAGCTCTCGGTGGCGGCTCCTGCCGTCAACGTCATCAAGCAGACGCTGAGCGAGATCGATGCCGGTGCGCTTCCGGTGCTGCTGGAGCGATGCCTCGCGGCGGCAACGGTCGCCGAGGTCCGCTCGTTGTTGGACGACGTTCTCCCGGCCTGATGGCCGTCGACCTCACCAGCCGCCAGGTCCGCACCATCGAGTGGCTCCTCGGCCACGACGAGCCCGCCAGCATCGCCGAGATGGCCGCCGACCTGCGCCTCAGCCCGCGCATGGTGCGTAGCGACCTCGACGGCATCGACCGGTTCCTGCGACGACACGATGTCTCCTTGCGCCGTCAGCGCGGGGTCGGCGTGTGGTTGGACGCCGCGTCGGATGATCGCGAGGCGGTGAGGGACACGCTTGCGTCTCTCGGCGAGGGCGGAGCGATTCGCGTGTTCGCCCCGCGCGATCGGCTGATCCTGGCGTTGCTCACCCTCCTCGAGGCGGCCCCGGACTCGCTGACGACCGACCAACTCAGCAGGAAGCTCGAGGTCTCGTTGACCTCGGCGCGACGGGACGTCGCCAGGGCCGAGGAGTGGTTGACCGCGAGAGGTTTGTTCCTCGTGCGTCGACCCGGCATCGGGCTCTCGGTGATCGGGTCGGAGACCGCCGTCCGCCGCTCGATGGTCAAGCTGCTGCTCGAGACGGCGCCCGGCTCGGCCTTGGCCGGGTCTCCCGAGCCAGGCGACTGGTGGCTGGCGTCGGGAATCTCGGCGGGCATCCGAGACTTCCTCCGGGAGCTTCCGCTGGCGGAGTGTCGTGACATCGTGCAGCACAACGACGCCCTCAGAGTGCAGGCCGAGGGAGGGCACCCGTGGCTGGCGGCCGACCTGGCCGTGACCGTGTTCCGGATCCGGGCGGGCAGAGAGCTCTCTCTCGAGTCGGGCACCTTGCGTTCGATGCGGGATCACCCTGTGTGGGACACCGCCGAATCACTGGCGTCGGAGCTGCGCGACGTTGCCGGCGGTCCGATCAGCGACGACGAGATCGCCGGCATCACCGAACACCTCCTCGGCATCGCCGAGCTGACCGTCGATGCCGATGCCGGCGCCGTCCGCGACGACCCGCTGGTGCGAGAAGCGCTTGCCTACGCCGCCGACAACCTCCACCCGGGCCTGGCCGAAGACCACGAGCTGGAGACCAGCCTCACCGATCACGTTCAGCGCCTGCGGGTGCGCCTTCGCTACGGGCTGCCGGTGCACAACCCGCTCCTGCACGAGGTGTCGCATCGCTACCCGGAGGCGCACGCCGTCGCCCTGCACATCGCCGGCATGATCCGTCAGCACCTCCGCGCGCCGGTCTCCGAGGATGAGGCGGGTTTCGTCACCATGTACCTCAGCGGCGCCATGGAGCGACTCAGGCTCCGACCCAGGACACGGGCGATCGTCATGTGTCCGGCCGGGGTGGCCACCGCCTGGATCCTCGTGTCCCGGATCCAGGCCGAGTTCCCCGAGCTCGACCTGGTCGAGGTCTTGTCGGCCGGCTCGGTCGTCGACGACCAGGTCTTCGACGCCGACGTGATCATCTCGACCGTCGACATCGGGCGTGAACGCGACGGCGTGCCGGTCCTGGTGGTCAGCCCGTTGCTCCCTGACGAGGACCTTCGCCGCCTCGCCCGGTTGCTCTGACCGCGATTGTCACAAGTCCTCCAACGCCGTATTGCCACTGGCGAGTACGGGAACTTTCCGGCATCGTCGCCTCAGAAGAGGCGGCTCTCGAGGAGGGAAGAGAGTGAAGGAAACCATTCAGAGATTCGGCGGCAAGGTCGCCGGGATGGTCATCCCCAACATCGGCGCGTTCATCGCGTGGGGGTTGATCACCGCGCTGGTCATTCCGACCGGCTGGCTCGCCGAGCTGGGCTGGATCTCAGCCGGCTCCGACGACGCCACGGCGGAGACGCTGACGGGCAACCTCGTCGGCCCCATGATCAAGTACTTGCTGCCGGTACTCATTGCGTACACAGGCGGCAAGATGGTGCACGGTCACCGTGGCGGCGTGCTCGGCGCTGTCGCCGTGTTCGGCGTCATCGGCGGCGCAGCCTTCGAGCTGGCGTCCGGAGCAGCGGGCGATCCTCCGCAGTTCCTCGGCGCGATGGTCATCGGCCCGCTCGCCGGCTGGGTGATGATGAAGGTCGACGACTGGCTGGAGCCGCGGACTCCGGCTGGCTTCGAGATGTTGTACAACAACTTCTCGCAGGGCCTGCTGGGTGTCGGCTTGACGTTCGTCGGCTACTGGGTCATCGGCCCGATCATGTCCTCGATCGCCTCGGCGTTCGGGAACATGGTCGAGGGCATCGCCGATGCCGGCCTGCTCCCGCTGGCCGACATCCCGATCGAGGTCGGCAAGGTCCTGTTCCTGAACAACGCCATCAACCACGGCGTGCTGACCCCGCTCGGCACGATCGATGTGGCCGAGCAGGGCAAGTCGATCTACTTCATGCTCGAGTCGAACCCCGGACCCGGTCTCGGACTGCTGCTGGCCTACTGGGCGGCCGGCAAGGGCCTGGCCAAGCTGTCGGCACCGGGCGCTGCCATCGTGCACTTCCTCGGTGGCATCCACGAGGTGTACTTCCCGTACGTCCTCATGAATCCCGTGATGATCGTCGCCATGTGGGCCGGCGGCATCTCGGCCGACATCGTGTTCGTCGCCACCGACGCCGGACTGGTCGGACCACCGTCACCAGGAAGCATCTTCGCCTACCTGCCGCTGCTGCCAGCGGGAGGCGGGGCCTTCGGGGTGCTGCTCGGCATCGCGGTCGGTGCGATCGCATCCTTCGCTGCCGGTGTGGTGCTCCTGCGAATGTTCCCGGTGAAGGACATGAAGGACACGGATGCCGATACCGAGATCGGCGACATGATGCCGTCGATCCCCGGTATGGAAACCAGC
>JBPEXB010000104.1:0-3250 GCA_052032125.1 Acidimicrobiia bacterium | reverse complement strand
GGCCCCGGCGACGCCGGGGCCTCTGTGACAGTTGGTGGTCGGGAAGTCTCAGACCTTGATGCCGCGGCGGGCGAGATCGGCCATCACGGACTCGATGCCGTTCTTGTCGATGGTCTTCATGCCCTTGGTGCTGACGGTCAGGGTCACGTAGCGCCGCTGGGAGGGGACCCAATAGCGCTTCTTCTGGATGTTGGGGGTCCACCGGCGGTTGGAACGCTTGTGCGAGAAGGAGACCTTCTTGCCGAACGACGGCTTCTTGCCGGTGACCATGCAGATGTTGGACATAGGAGTACCTGCGGTGAAGAGGGATCGTCAGCAGTGTACGAGGCCCTCCTGACCTGGGCAAGACGGCGCGCCGAGTGGCCCGTCGGGACGGGCCGGTCGACCCGGGACTGGCGAACCGGTGGCCGATAGGCTGAGCGCATGACACAGCGATGGGTGTACGCGTTCACGGACGGCGACGAGACGATGCGGGAGCTGCTGGGAGGCAAGGGGGCGGGTCTCGCGGGGATGACCAACGCAGGGTTCCCGGTGCCCCCCGGCTTCACGATCACGACCGAGGCATGCCACTTCTATCACGAGTCGGACCACCTCTTCCCGGACGGGCTCGACGACCAGATCGACGAGGCGATCGCCCGCGTCGAGGAGGTCACCGGCAAGACGTTCGGATCGGTCGACAATCCCTTGTTGTTCTCGGTGCGATCGGGGGCCGCCGTCTCGATGCCCGGGATGATGGACACCCTGCTCAACCTGGGGCTCAACGATGCCACCGTCAACGGTCTGGCCAAGCTGACCGGGCACGAGGATTTCGCCTGGGATTCGTACCGGCGGTGCGTGCAGACGTTCGGAGAGGTCGTGTTCGGGGCCTCGAAGGAGCGCCTGCACCAGATCGTGGATCGGGCCCAGGCCAACGCGGCGAACGGCAACCTGTCTGCCGAAGAGACCAGGGCGCTCATCCGGCGGCTCAAGGATGTCATCTTCAGCCAAGCCAGGACGGCGGTGCCGGACGACCCTCGTGAGCAACTGCGCCTGGCGATCGCCGCCGTGTTCGATTCTTGGAACACCCGGCGTGCGACCGACTACCGGCGCCTCAACGGCATCCCCAACGATCTCTACACGGCCGTCAACGTGCAGGCCATGGTGTTCGGCAATGCCGGCGAGGGATCGGGGACCGGGGTGGCGTTCACCCGCAATCCGACCACCGGCGCCCCGATCCTCTATGGCGAGTTCCTGCCCGACGCCCAGGGCGAGGACGTCGTCGCCGGCATCCGCACTCCTCAGCCCATCGCCGCACTCGAGTCGGCGATGCCGGGCGCCTTCAACCAGTTCCGTGAAATCGCCGCACGGCTCGAAGCGCACTACCGCGACATGCAGGACATGGAGTTCACCATCGAGCGCGGCAAGCTCTGGATGCTGCAGACGCGGACTGGGAAGCGGACCGGACGGGCGGCCATTCGCATCGCCGTCGACATGGTCCAGGAGCAGCTGATCAGCCGCGAGGAGGCCGTGAATCGCATCACCGCCGACCGGCTCGAGGAGCTGCTCCATCCGGTGGTCGTCCCGGGACCGGATGACGAGGTCGTCGCCACCGGGCTTCCGGCCAGCCCCGGCGGGGCATCCGGGGTCGTGGTGTTCGACGCAGACGAGGCGGTCGAACTGGCGGAGACCGGCACGCCGGTGGTGCTCGTCCGTCACGAGACCAGCCCCGACGACTTCCACGGCATGGTGGCGGCGGTGGCCATCGTCACCAGCAGGGGAGGCGTGACCTCGCACGCAGCCGTGGTGGCCCGCGGGATGGGCAAGTGCTGCGTCGTCGGCGCCGAGCGGATGTTCGTCGACTACGCCGACAAGCTGCTTCGCGTCGGTGATCGGGTCGTGTCCCACGGCGAGTGGATCACCGTCGACGGGAACACCGGCAACGTGCTGGCCGGCCGGGTGGCCACGGTCGAGCCGGAGCTCGACGACTACTACGAGACCCTGATGGCGTGGGCGGACGACTTCCGGACGCTGCGGGTCAGGGCCAACGCCGACACGCCCACCGATGCGGCCGCCGCCCGCAAGCACGGCGCCGAGGGGATCGGGCTCTGTCGCACTGAGCACATGTTCTTCGAGCCCGATCGGATCGAGGCGATGCGCGAGATGATCATGTCGCCCAATGCGGTCGCCCGCGCGGAAGCCTTGGCCAAGATCGAGCCGTATCAGACGACCGACTTCGAGGGCATCTTCGAGGCGATGGACGGGCACCCGGTCACGATCCGGTTGCTGGACCCGCCGCTGCACGAGTTCCTGCCGCGCCGCGACGAGACGGTCGAGCGGATCACCGACCTCAAGCTCCGCCTCGGGCACGCGCAGAGCCTCGAGGACATCAATCGCCTTCTCGAGGAGATCAACGAGCGCGAGGAGATCCTCGACCAGATCGAGCGCCTCTCCGAGGCCAACCCGATGCTGGGCCACCGTGGCTGCCGACTCGGGATTGCGTTCCCGGAGGTGACGGAGATGCAGGTGCGGGCCATCGCCACGGCGGCGGTGCGGTGTGCCGAACGCGGTGTCGAGGTCCTGCCCGAGATCATGATCCCCCTGGTGGCGTTCTCGACCGAGTACGAGCATCAGGAGGAGATCGTCCGCAGGGTGGCCGAGTCGGTCTTCGCCTCCCACGGCATGCGGGTCGAGTACCTCGTCGGGACGATGATCGAGCTGCCGCGAGCCGCCCTGCGAGCAGGCGACATCGCCAAGCGAGCCGAGTTCTTCAGCTTCGGGACCAACGACCTGACCCAGTCGACGGCCGGGTTGAGTCGCGACGATGCCGGGCGATTCCTCCCTGGCTACGTCCGGCGCGGCCTCATCGACCAGGATCCCTTCCAGTCGCTCGACCAGACCGGCGTGGGCGAGATGGTGCAGATCGGTGTCGACCGCGGTCGAGCCACCAACCCCGACCTCAAGGTGGGCGTGTGCGGTGAGCACGGTGGCGACCCCGCCTCGATCGCCTTTTTCCAGAGGGTCGGGCTGAACTACGTGAGCTGCTCGCCGTATCGGGTGCCGGTGGCGCGGCTGGCCGCCGCCCACTCCGAGCTGGCGCGCCGCTCGGAGGCCTGAGAAAGGACCTCGCACCTCGCCGGTCCGACCGGTTCGGAGCCCGGCGACATCTCCCACATCGAGGCCGGTGCCCAGCGCCGCGACCGCTTCGACCCGTCCTTTCGCGCGCTGACCTGACCCTGGTCACCCCTGGTGTGAACGCCTCATCTGCGTCGTC
>JBPEXB010000103.1:0-3474 GCA_052032125.1 Acidimicrobiia bacterium | reverse complement strand
ACGGTGGAGCCGTCTCCACGACGCGAGCTGGGATGGTTCGAGATCGAGACCGCCGACCCGCAGGTGATCCCGCCCGGACCGTGGTTCGAGTGGCATCACGACCGGTACGTGGCGCCCCCGTCGGCCGAGATCCTGGCCTGGAACGACCTCTGCCAGCAGGCCTTCCGGCACGGACCGCACCTCGGCCTGCAGTTCCACCCGGAGGTCGACCACGAGATGCTCGTGCCCTGGGTTGCGTCGCTCTCAGCTGACGACGAGGTCGACGCCGAAGCGTTGCTCGCCGAGACGAAGCGCCGTGAGCCAGAGGCGCGAGACCGAGCGTTCGACCTGTTCGACCAGTTCCTGGGAGGCATCTGATGAAGCCGATCGTGGCGGTGACCACCTGGAAGCGCACGGCGCCGACGTTCCTGGGCCCGGCGACCGACCTGCACACGCTCCCGGACTTCTACGCCCAGTCGCTCGATCGGGCCGGGGCGGCGATGGTCCTGGTCGCCCACTTGCAGCCCGAGGATGCAGGCCGGGTGCTGGAGCACATGCACGGGCTCGTGGTGACCGGCGGAGGCGACATCGACCCGGCCCTCTACGGCCAGGAGGTCACCGAGAGCGAGCGGATCGAGCCCACCCACGATGCCCGCGACCTGGCACTGATCCGCGAGGCGCGCAGGAGACGGATGCCGGTGCTCGGCATCTGCCGGGGCCTCCAGGCGCTCAACGTCGCCTTCGGGGGTGTCATGACCCAGCACTCGCTCGCCGACGACAACACGGCTCACCCGACGCTGTCCGACGACCCGCTGGAGCGGAACGAGTACCGCCACGTCGTCGAGTTCACCGCGGGGTGCCGGATGGCGGCGATCTACGGGGCCTCCCAGCGCAAGGTCAACTCGCTGCACCATCAGGCGGTGGTCGCGCCGGGCGAGGGGCTCGAGGTGGTCGGGCGCTCGCACGACGGTGCCATCGAGGCGGTGGAGAGCGCCGACCCCGCCTGGCCGGTGCTGGCCGTGCAGTGGCACCCGGAGATGATGGTCGAGGATCGTGCCGAGGACGCCCTGTTCACCGCCTTCGTCGACGACGCCCGGCGGTACGCCGGAGGCTGAGCCCGGCCTCCCGCTCGGTAGGCTTCCCCGATCGACTCGGGAGGGAACCGCGTGCAGAAGGTCGGAATCGTCGGGTGCGGGCAGATGGGGGCGGGCATCGCCGAGGTGGCCGCCAAGGCCGGTCTGGACGTCGTCGCCCGCGAGGTGAACGACGACCTCCTCGGCAAGGCCCACGCTCGCATCGAGAAGTCGCTGCGCCGGGCCGTCGAGCGGGGCAAGCTCGAGGAAGCCGGCATGGAGAAGGCGCTCGGATCCATCGAGTTCACCACCGAGCTCGACGCCATGGCCGACCGGGACATCGTGATCGAGGCGGTGCCCGAGAACGAGGACCTCAAGCTGGAGATCTTCGGCGCGCTCGACGGCCTCGCCGCCGACGGCGCCATCCTGGCGTCGAACACGTCGTCGCTACCGATCACCCGGCTCGCCAGGGCGACCGAGCGGCCGGAGAGCGTCGTGGGCATGCACTTCTTCAACCCGGTGCCGGTGATGGCGCTCATGGAGCTGGTCAGCACCGTGCTCACCAGCGACGACACCAAGGCGCGGGCCCGGGCGTTCGCCGAGGAGCAGCTCGGCAAGTCGGTCATCGACGCCAAGGACCGGGCCGGGTTCATCGTCAACATGCTGCTGGTGCCCTACCTGACCGAGGCGATGAAGATGTACGAGGCCGGCTTCGCCTCGGCAGAGGACATCGACGCCGGGATGCGGCTGGGCGCCAACCACCCGATGGGACCGCTGGAGCTGTCGGACTTCATCGGGCTCGACACGATGAAGTTCGTCGCCGACGTGCTCTTCGAGGAGTTCAAGCAGCCCCAGTACGCCCCTCCCCCGCTCCTGGTCCGCATGGTCGAGGCAGGCCTGCTGGGCCGGAAGACGGGACGAGGGTTCTACGACTACACCTAGTACCAGGTACTGAGTACCGAGTACCGGAGTACCAGAGAGCGACCCGAACGGCTCTCGGGATGCGGGACTTCGTACCCTGCCGCCACACCCCCTCCTGCCATACCGTCGGCCGTATCGTCATGGAAAGGACGCGCCCATGTATATCAGCGATGGGCTGGCGGCGACGCCGGTGACCGAGCTCGACCTGGGGCGGTACGTCGTCGTCGGCCCGGCCGATCCGGTGGCCGCCGTCGTCGAGGCCATGAACGAAGCCGGTCGCTCGTGTGCGGTCGTCGCAGGCGACACGGGCCCGGTGGGCATCTTCACGCAACGGGACGTGCTGATGCGGGTGCTCGGCCGGCCGTCGACGTGGCAGCAGCCGGTGGCGGACCAGATGAGCACTCCGCTCCGGAGCCTCGATGCGCATGCGTCGGCCCAGGAGGCCCTCGACGTGATGACCCACTGGTGGGTCCGCAGCATCCCGATCGTCGAGCACGGCGGGTTGGCGGGTGTGGCGAGCTACTACGACCTGATGCGGCTCATCGCCCGCCTGGTGGGCGAGCGCATCGGCGAGGCCGATAGGGAGCCCGATGCCGCCCACGCCCTCACCATGATCGACTTCACCGGGTTGGCGATGCATCCACCCGTGACCGTGGCGCTGTCAGAGACGATCGACGTGGCCGTCCATCACATGCGAGCCCGCGCCGTGGGCTCGGTGCTGGTGGTCGACGACCGAGATCAGCTCGCCGGCGTGCTGACCGAGTTCGACCTGCAGACCAAGGTCGGCTGCTCCGAGCCCGATCTCACCACGATCGCCGTGAAGGACATCATGACCGAGGCCCCGGTGGCCGTTCCCGCCCGCTCCCCGATCGCCGGGGCGCTTCAGGCGATGGCCGAACACGAGTTCTCCCACGTTCCCCTGCTCGGCGAATCGGGCCGTCCGGTCGGCGTGGCCTCGTTCCGTGACATCGCCGGATTCCTCGAGTCCAGCCTCCAGACGCTGGTCTGACACCGGGTCAGATCGACAGCGCGATGATCGCCGTACAGACGGCGATCAGGGCGGACACCGGCGCCCAGATGCGCTCGGGCCTGCTGCGCGACGCCGCGTTGGCGACTGTGCCGAGCGCGAAGAAGGCGGTGAGCACCCACATCCAGGTGCGGGCGCTGCCCCCCGACACCCAGCCGAGGTCCACGGCTGCACCGGCGTCCAACACCAGCAGCAGGACGAGTGGGTAGAGCACGAGGCCGGCGAAGGCGCTGGCGATGCGGTAGCCCCTGGGCAATCGCCCCGGATGCGCCCCACCCCATGCCCTGGATCCCCAGGGCGCCCCCAGCGCCAAGGCCAGCTGAAACACGAGGACGACGGCCAATCCGACGGCGGCGATCCACGAAGCGAGTTCCACGCCAGAAACCGTACCCCTCGCGAGACGGCAGTACCTGGTAGCTGGTACCTGGTACTGGCTCCACGAGAAAGACCAGCCGACTGGCTGGTCTTTCTCGT
>JBPEXB010000102.1:0-8322 GCA_052032125.1 Acidimicrobiia bacterium | reverse complement strand
CCCGAAGTACTCGCCGGCCAGCGGGTACAGCGCCTTGAAGATCGCCTCCTTGGCGGAGAAGAGGGCGACCGTGGCGTCGGCCGCCGACCCTGGTGCATGATCTGCCAGCCAGGCCCGTTCGTCTCCGTGTGCGACCTGCTCGGCCAGCCCGTCGAAGTGCCGGTCGCGGTGCTCCAGGTCGATGCCCAGACCGGCGCACCGATCGGCGGGGGCGAGTGCCGCCACCGCCAGGCCGTCGGCGTGGGTGATCGAGCCGACGACTCCCTCGGGCCACAGCGGCTCCCGGTGGGGTCCCCGCAGGATCGGCACCGCCGGCCGCCCGAGCGCCTCGAGCGCGGCGCGAGCGGCGCTCCGCCCGAGCCTGACCTCGACCTGCCGGGCCTCAACGGCCCGAGGCTCGATCAGCTCGGCCTCCTCGGGCACCAGCTCAGGAAGCGGGCCGTCGTCTCGATGGCGCTGGGCGACGGCCACCCACGACGGGAGGTCGAGGTCGAGGAGCCGCCCGCTCACACTGCCACCGATGCCGGTCCGCCGTCCATGCGCACGCATGATCGCAGCCCGCAACTGGTCGGCCACAGATTGTGGCAACCGACGGGGCCGCCGGCACCGTATACCCTTCGGAGGGAGCGTGGGGACCGTTCTCACCACGCCTGCGAGCCAGGGTGAGCGCGATGACCGAACGGTTGCATCTGAGTGAAGCCGACCGCCAGTCCGTCGCCGCGCGCGTGGCGGTCCACGGGCCGGTGGAGACGATCCTGCCGCTCACCCCGCTGCAGCAGAGCATGCTGTTCCACACGGTCGCCACCGACATCCCCGACCTGTACGCCGTACAGCAGCGGATCGAGATCGACGGCCCGCTCGACCCGGCGGCATTCGAGGCCGCCTGGCATCTCCTCACCCGTCGCCACCAGGCACTACGGACGCTCTTCACGTGGCGTCACGATGGCCCGCCGCTCCAGGTCGTGCTGGAGGAGCTGGCTCCGACGTATGCGTATGTGGACCTCTCCGACCGACCCGACGCCGCCGAGCAGATCGAAGCCCGGTTCGAAGCCGATCGCCGCCGGCCCTTCGAGCTGGAGGCGCCACCGGTCGCCCGGGTGGACGTGTTCCGCACCGGCCCCCACACCCACACGATGCTGTGGAGCCAGCACCACCTGACGATCGACGGATGGTCCTCTTCGGTGATGCTCGAGGAGCTGTTCGAGGCTCACGATGCGCTGGCCGCCGGGCGTGACGTCGACCTCCCAGCCACCCGGCCGTTCTCGGCATACATGGACTGGCTGGAGGCGCAACCCGACGCAGAGCCTTTCTGGCGGGACCATCTCGCCGGTTTCACCGAACCGACCCGCATGATCGCCGTCCGTCCCGACGCCGAGCCCGGAGTGCACCGCAAGACCCGGAGGACGCTGGACACGGCGACCACCGACCGGTTGGTCGACTTCGCCCGATCCCGCGGCCTCACGCCCAACATCGTGCTGACCGGTGCCCTGGCCGTCGTGGTGGGGCGGCACACGGCCAGGAACGACGTCGCCATCGGGATCGTCGCCTCGGGCCGCCCGCCCGAGCTGGAGGGCGTCGAGCGCATGGTCGGGATGTTCATCAACACCAACGTCGCCCGGCTCGTGATCGAACCCGGCCGCCCGGTGGGCTCGTGGCTCGACGAGGTCAAGCACCGCCTGGCGGCGGTGGTGCAGCACTCGCACTCCGGCATGCTCGAGGTGCAGGGTTGGAGCGACCTGGGAGCCGCCACCACCCTGACCGACACGTTGTTCGCACACTGGGGCTTCGCGGGCGACGGGCATGCTCCGTCTGGCCTCTCGTATCGGACCGTGGCCGGGCACGGTCGCACCAGCTTCCCCTTCTCGGTCACGGTCGAGGCGGGCGAGCGGATGGCGTTCACGCTGGACCATGACGAGGGCGACTACGCGCCGGCGAGAGCCGAGCGGTTCCTCGACCACCTCACCATGGTGCTGACCGGGATGCTCGACGATCCGGACGCCACGGTCGCGTCGCTCGAGATGCTCGGAGACAGCGAGCGAGCGGCCCTCGAGCCGTTCACGTCCAGCGACTGGGAGCGCCCGCACGGATCGGTGGTCGACGCGATCCTGGCGCAGGCCGCCCGCACACCGGATGCCGTCGCCGTCGACGATGGGTCGCGCCGACTCACCTTCGCCGAGCTGGGGGTCGCCAGCGAGCGGCTGGCAGCGGCGATCATCGAGCACGGCGGCTTCGACGCTCCCCGGGTGGCCATCCACCTCCCTCGTTCGTCGGAGCTGGTGGTGGCGATGCTGGCGGCCTTGCGAGCCGGCGCTGCGTATGTGCCGCTCGATCGTCACCTCCCGCCTCGGAGGCTGGCGTCCATGCTGGACGACAGCGGAGCCGACCTCGTCATCGTCTCCGAGGAGACCGCCGCCAATCTTCCCGACGACGTTGTGCCTGCGGTGCTCACCCTCCCGCTGGACGACGGGGAAGGCGGGCTGGACTTCGACATCCCGGTGGGCGGATCCGACCTCGCCTACGTGATGTACACGTCGGGGTCGACGGGGCGCCCCAAGGGAGTGATGGTCACGCACCAGGGCCTGGCCTCCTACGTGGGCTGGGCGGCCGACACCTACGCCGCCGAGGGCCCGGCCAGCTTCCCGCTCTACACCTCGCCGGGCTTCGACCTGACGGTCACCTCGATCTTCGTCCCGTTGGTGACCGGCGGGACGATCGTGGTGTACCCAGACGACGACGTGCGCGACCTCTCCGTGCTCGAGGTCTTCGAGGACGACGCCGTGGACGTCGTCAAGCTCACCCCCTCGCACCTGGCGCTGCTCGAGGACCGCCACTTCAAGACCGAGCGCATCCGCTGCCTGATCCTGGGCGGCGAGGAGCTCAGGACCGAGGCCGTGCGCCCGGTGCACGATCTGGCGGGCGATCGCATCACCATCTACAACGAGTACGGGCCGACCGAGGCCACGGTGGGCTGCATGATCCATCGATACGACCCTGCGGTCGACACCGAGGGCGCCGTCCCGATCGGTGGGCCCGCTGCTGGATCGACGATCCGGGTCGTGGCCCCCGATGGCTCCGAGGTGCCCCCCGGTGAGGTGGGCGAGATCGCCATCGGAGGGGAGGCGCTGGCCCTCGGCTACCTCGGCCAGCCGGAGCTGACTGCCGAGCGTTTCGTCACGCTGCCGGCCAGCTCCACGCGGGCCTATCTCAGTGGCGACCTGGCCCGACTCGTGCGACCCGGCGTGCTCGAGTACCTCGGACGCTCCGACGACCAGCTCAAGGTGAGGGGCCACCGGATCGAGCCCGGCGAGATCGAAGACGCCCTCACCGCGTTCGACGGCATCGCGGCGGCGGCGGTGGCGCTGCGCGAGCCCAGCCCTGGCGACGAGCGGCTCGTGGCGTATTACGTCCCCGCCCCCGGCGCCTCGATCAACGTGACCGAGGTGCGCGCCCACCTCAGCGAGCACCTCCCCGACCACATGGTCACGAGGAACCTGGTGGCGATCGACGAGATCCCTCTGAGCCCCAACGGCAAGGTCGATAGGGGTGCCCTCCCGGACCTGGTCGGCGACGTGATCTCCACCAACGCGTTCGTGCCACCGTCGACAGCCGCCGAGCAGCTGGTCGCCCGGCTGGCGGCCGATCTGCTGGGCGTCGAGCAGGTGAGCGTCGGGGACAACTTCTTCGACCTCGGCGCCCACTCGATCCTGGCGATGCAGCTGATCGCCCGGCTCCACGAAGAAACCGGGGTACGGATAAGCCCGCGGGTGGTGCTGCTCAACTCGCTCCAGCAAGCGGCGCGACTGCTGCCCGAAGTGGCGCTCGAACCGGTGCCAGGAGCAGCTCAGGAGGCCGGCGACCGCATCACCACGAGCGCCTTCTTCTTCGGGCCGGCCGATGCTCCCTTGTTCGGCATGCACACGGCTCCGCTCGATCGAACGGCTCAGCGCCGGGCCGTGCTGCTGTGCCCACCGATCGGCTGGGAGTACATGCGGACCCACTGGACGATGCGCAAGGTGGCGCGTCGGCTCGCCCTGGAGGGCCACCACGTCCTCCGGTTCGACTATCACGGCACCGGCGACAGCTCGGGCGCCGCCGACGAGCCGACGGTGGACCGCTGGGTCGAGGACATCCGCCAGGCAACGGCGGAGCTCCGGCATCTCTCAGGAGCGAGCTCCGTGTGCCTCGTGGGCGTGCGACTCGGCGCCACGCTCGCCTCGCTGGCCGCCACCGGTGACGCCACCGTCGACCAGCTGGTGCTGTGGGACCCCGTGGTGCGCGGTGACGCCTACCTCGCCACCCTGGAACGCATGCATGGCGAGATGCTCTCTCGCCGGACCACCCGCGTCACCGACGCCATGGTGAGCGACGAGCTCCTCGGTTTCCCGTTCGGGCCCGAGCGTCGCCGCCGACTGGCATCCATCGACCTCGCCGCGTTGGACTGGCCCGACCTGCCGATCTCCATCCTCGAGACGAGATCGGGTCCCGACCACGCTGCGCTCGCCGCAGCCATCGGGAGTACAGCCAGGATCGAAGAGGTCGACGAGTCGGCGGACTGGGACGACTTCGCATCAACGCAATCGTCCCTGCTGGTCGCCTCGATCCCTGACCGCATCGTTCGAGCCGTTGGAGGCGCTCGATGAACGAGCGACCACTCTCCTTCGGCCCTCGCAACGGCCTGTTCGGGATCCACACGCCGCCGGCTGTGCATCGTGAGGGCGCTCCGACCGCCATCCTGCTCAACGCCGGGCTGCTCCATCGGGTCGGTCCCAACCGCCTCTATGTCGACATGGCCAGGCGGCTGGCCGGGCTGGGATTCCCGGCGTTCCGCTTCGACACGTCCGGCGTGGGCGACAGCGAGCTGCTCGACACCGGGATGCTCGACATCGAGCGCTCCCAGCACGACGTGCTGGCTGCGATGGACGCTCTCGGGGACGAGCGTTTCGTCCTGATCGGTCTCTGCACGGGGGCGTTCAACGCCTTCCGGGTGGCGCTTCGAGACGACCGGGTGGCGGGGTGCGTCCTGCTGGACGGCTACGCCTATCCCACCGCTCGCTCCCGGATCCGCCACTACCGATCGAGGGTCTTCGAGTTGGACCGCTGGCTCGGATGGTTCGCTCGTCGGCTTGGCCTGGGTGGCAGAACGACCGAGGTCCCGGGAGACGATCTCGTCGTGTTCGAGAACGAAGTCGTGACCCGGGAGCGTTTCGAAGACGAGCTCGGACGACTCCTGGCACGACAGGTCGAGATGCTGCTCGTCTACACCGGGCTGGGACCGCTGGCCTTCAACTACGAGCGCCAGATGCACGACGCCTTCCCCGACCTGGACCTCGACCGCACGGCGACGGTCCGCTACTACCCGAACGCCGATCACACCTTCACGCTCCCGGGCAACCGCCTCGCCCTCCTGGAGGACATCGACAACTGGATGCAGGACACCTTCCCCGTTGCGGCGCCCACGGCGCCCTCCCGGTGAGCCGGCCATGAAGACCCGTGTGATCGGACGCCGCGACCTCGCCGCCATCGTGTCGGCGGTGGGGCTCGACCGTCTGATGGACGAGATGATCGAGGCGCTCGTGGAGGCGGTGCGCAACCACGACGACGAGCGCACGGATGTGCGGCGGCGAGAGGGCTTCCACTACCGGGAGCCGGACGTGGGTCTGCTCGAATGGATGCCGGTCATGGATGCGGGCAACGGCGTCACGATCAAGGTGGTCGGCTACCACCCCACCAACCCGGCCCGGCGCGGCATCCCGACGATCCTCTCGACGATCAGCGCCTACGACGCCGTCACCGGCCACCTCGCCGGTCTGACCGACGGCACCTTCGCGACGGCGCTGCGCACCGGCGCCGCTTCGGCGGTCGCCAGCCGCATCCTCGCCAACCCCGACTCCCGCACGCTCGCCCTGCTCGGTTGCGGGGCGCAGGCCGTGACCCAGGCACACGCCCTGCTGCGGTCGTTTCCGATCAACCGCATCGTGGTGCACGACATCGACCCGCGCAGCGAGGCCACCTTCGCCGAGCGCCTCTCACCGGTGCTGCCGACCGGCATCTCCGTCGGGCCGGCACCCATGGACGTGGTGGTCGGCGAAGCCGACATCCTCTGCACGACGACGTCCATCCCGGTGGGCGGAGGTCCCCTCTTCGACGAGCTCGACACCGTTCCTTGGCTGCATGTGAACGCCGTCGGCGCCGACTTCCCCGGCAAGTGCGAACTGCCGAAATCGCTGCTCGAGTCGAGCCTGGTCTGCCCCGACGACCTCGCCCAAGCGATGGCGGAAGGCGAATGTCAGCAACTCGAGCCCGACCAGATCGGGCCCTCGCTGGCCTCGCTCGTTGCCCACCCAGAGGCGTATCGTGACCACCTCATGCGACGAACCGTGTACGACTCGACGGGATGGGCGCTCCAGGACCAGGCTGCGGTCCGCCTGCTGATGCGCCACGCGGCGTCGCTGGACGTGGGCATGCTCGTCGAGCTGGAGGACGTCGGAGGCGATCCGCTCGACCCCTACGCCATCGCCCGGCCCGACGCCCGGCCGGAGGTCGCCTGATGGACTTCTCCTGGACCCCGGAGCAGCTGTCCGTCCGAGACTCGGTGCTGGCGCTGGCGTCGTCGCTGGACGACAAGCTGGTCGAACGCGAGGCCGCCGGCGAGTTCTCGATGGACGCCTGGCGACGATGCGCCGACGCCGGCTTCCTCTCGATGGCGGCGCCCGCGGCGTACAACACGACCGGACAGGACACCGATGCGGTCACGGCGGCGCTGGCGGTCGAGGCGATGGGCTACGGATGCCGGGATCTGGGCCTCAGCCTGGCGATGGCGGCCCACATGTGGACCGTCCAGCATCCGATTGCCGCCCACGGCACGGACGAGCAGAAGCAGCGCTTCCTCCCGGCGATGACCTCGGGGACGATGATCGGCGCTCACGCCGTGACGGAGCCCGAAGCCGGTTCCGACCACCACGCGCTCTCGACCCATGCCCGCCCGGTCTCGGGGGGCTACTCGCTGACCGGCACGAAGCGATACATCACGCTGGGCCCGCTGGCCGACGTCGCGCTGGTCTTCGCCACCACGGACCCCGACAAGGGTCGGTGGGGCCTGACCGCCCTCCTCGTGGACACCTCGTCGGACGGATGCATCGTCGGGCCGGTCCGCGACAAGATGGGCCTGCGAACGGTGCCGATGAGCGACCTCACGTTCGAGGAGTGCTTCGTGCCCGTGGAGAACCGGCTCGGCCCCGAGGGTGCCGGCGCCAGCATCTCGGGCAGCTCGCTCGGGGTCGAGCGATGCTTCGTCCTGGCCGGCCAGGTGGGGGCCATGGAACGGCAGATGGAGGAGGCGATTGCGTTCGCCAAGGCCCGCGTCCAGTTCGGACAGCCGATCAGCAAGTTCCAGTCGGTCTCGAATCGGATTGCCGACATGCGCCTGGCCCTGGAGAACTCGAAGCTGCTGCTCTACAAGGTCGCCTGGATGATCGGCCAGGACCTCCCGGTCACCCTGGAGTCGGCGCTGCTGAAGCTGCAGCTCAGCGAGGCCTTCGTCGAGACGAGCATGTCGGCCATCCTGACCAGAGGCGGCGCCGGCTACCTCACCGAGCACGAAGTCGAGCGAGATCTGCGCGATGCCGTCGGCGGTCTGCTCTACGCCGGCACCAACGACATCCAGCGGGTCCTGGTCGCCCGGCTGCTGGGACTGTGAGGCGGGCGTGAGCGGCGTGACCCTCATCCACGACGCCGTCACCCGGGCGGCCGTCCGCGACCCCGATCACCCGGCGCTGTCGATGAAGGGCGAGGTCTGGTCGTATGGGGAGCTGGACCGCCGCTCCAACGCCGTTGCCAACCGCCTGATCGACCTCGGTGTGCGGGTGGGCGATCGAGTGGGCCTCCACGCCCACAAGTCGCTGGACGTGTTCGCGGCGCTCTTCGGCATCATGAAGGCAGGCGCCGCCTACGTGCCGATCAACCCGGATGCGCCACCGGCCTACGTCGAGCACATCGTGGCGGACTGCGACCTCCGGGTGCTGGTGGCCGGTGCCACGACCCGCAAGAACGCGATCGCCGTGTCGAACAGCCATCGCCTGGACGCCATCATCGGCATCGACATCGACATCGCCGTGCCGACCATTCCGTGGAGCGACGTGTGGAGCGGCCCGGACGACGCCCCGGCCGTCGAGGTGGGCGAGAACGACCTCGCCTACATCATCTTCACCTCCGGGTCGACCGGTCGCCCCAAGGGGATCATGCACACCCACCGGAGCGGACTGGCCTACGGCACCGTGGCGGTCGAGACCTACGGCTTCGTCTCCGGCGACCGCATCGCCAACC
>JBPEXB010000101.1:0-4791 GCA_052032125.1 Acidimicrobiia bacterium | reverse complement strand
ACCGCGACGGTCTGTTGCGGTCGGCCTCCGGGGCGAGAGGAGCGTGCTCTCATCGAAGCAGCGGCGCGACTGGTACTGACTACTGACTACTCACGACTGACTACTGCCACAACGAGGTGCGCAGCACCTCGTTGTGGCTATTCAGGCCCGCCGCTGTACACTTCTCCACGAAACCGATCCTGGGTTCGAGATGGCCGATAGCCCACTTTCATTTGCCGGCCAGGACATGGCGATCGACCTCGGCACCGCCAACACGCTCGTGTTCGTGCGCAACCGGGGGATCGTGCTCAACGAGCCGTCCGTGGTGGCGATCAACACACAGACCAATCAAGCGCTGGCCGTCGGCATGGACGCCAAGCGGATGATCGGCCGTACCCCGTCGCACATCCGCGCCATCCGCCCGCTGCGGGACGGCGTCATCGCCGACTTCGACATCACCGAGAAGATGCTGCGCTACTTCATCCAGAAGGTGCATCGCCGCCGGTGGGCCAAGCCGCGCATCGTGATCTGTGTGCCGTCTGGCATCACCGGGGTCGAGCGGCGAGCGGTCGAGGAAGCCGCCTACCACGCCGGGGCCCGCCGGGCCTACACGATCGAAGAGCCGATGGCGGCAGCCATCGGCGCCGGCATGCCCGTCCACGAGCCCGCCGGGTCGATGGTCGTGGACATCGGCGGTGGCACGACCGAGGTGGCCGTCATCTCGCTGGGTGGCATCGTGGTGTCGAAGAGCGTCCGCGTCGGTGGGGACGAGCTGGACGAGGCGATCATCGACTGGGTCAAGAAGGAGTACAACCTCCTCCTCGGTGAGCGCACCGCAGAACAGATCAAGATGGCCGTCGGGTCGGCCTTCCCGTATCCCGACGAGCCGGGCGCCGAGGTCCGCGGGCGCGACCTGGTCTCGGGCCTGCCAAAGACGATCGTGCTCGCCAGCCCGGAGATCCGCGAGGCGATCGAGGAGCCGGTCTCGGCGGTCGTCGACGCGGTGAAATACACGCTCGACAAGACGCCCCCGGAGCTGGCCGCCGACATCATGGAACACGGCATCGTCATCACGGGTGGCGGTGCGTTGCTCAGGGCACTCGACCATCGTCTCGCCTACGAGACCGGGATGCCCATCGTCTCCGCCGACCGACCACTCCAGTCGGTCGTGCTGGGTTCCGGCAAGTGCCTCGAGGAATTCGAGCTGCTGCACTCCGTCCTGGTCTCGTCGAGCCGTCCGTAGCCGGGTGCGCCCGGATGGGTGGCCTCCCGACCGGGCAGAGGTGATCTCGTGAGAAGCTATGGACGCTCCGATCGGTCGACCTTCGTCGCCATCGGCCTCGTCGTGATCTCCTTTCTCATGATGACCTTCGACATCCGGTCCTCGAGCCAGGGGATCGGCGGCACGCTGCGCAACGGCGTGCAGACCGTCGTGGCGCCGGTCCAGACGGCCATGAACGCGGTCATCGACCCGGTGGTCGACTTCGCCGACGGGCTCGCCAACCTGGCCGGGCTGCGTCTGGAGAACGAGCGGCTCCGCAACCGCATCGAGGACCTCGAACGCGAGGTCATCCATGTCGCCAATCTCGAGGCCGATGTCGCCGAGCTGAGCGAGCTGCTCGACCTCCGCCTGCTCAACAACCTCCAGGACATCGCCGTCAACGCCGAGGTCACCGGTCGCGGCGGCACCTTCGAGCAGTCGTTCACGATCAACAAGGGCACGACCGACGGCATCCAGCAAGGCCAGCCCGTCGTCGACAGCCGTGGCGCCCTGGTGGGGGTGATCGCCGAGGTCTCGGAGAACTCGGCCAGCGTGATCCCGATCACCTCGCGGGATGCTCCTGGTGTCACGGTCCGGCTGCCGAACGGTGCCAGGGGCATCGTCGAGGGCCAGGGCACCGGTCGCCTGGTGCTGTCGGTCCTCGACGCCGGGGAACGGGTGCTGGAGGGTCAATTGCTGCAGACCTACGGCCCGTTCGGGACCTCTGACGCCTACCCGAAGGGCCTCGACGTCGGCACCGTGACCGCCTCGGCGACTCCGTCGGCCGGCAGCATCCGGGTCCAGGTGCAGCCGCTGGCCGATCTCGACCGGGTCGAGTTCGTTGCCGTGATCCCCTGGCCGCCCGACCCGGGGGGCACCCCGGACCCGGAGCCGACCGACGAGCTACCACCCGAGGACGGGAACCCGATCCCACCCACCGACGCTGAACCCACCGAGGGTGAAGGGACCGAGGAGACCGCACCATGAACCTGCGGGCGATCGCCATCTCGATCGTGTTCGTGGTCCTGGCGGTGCTCATCCAGACCACGCTCTTCAGGACCGTCCGCCCGTTCGGGGTGAGCCCGGATCTGGTGATGCTCACGGTGATCGCCTGTGCTCGCTGGATGGAGCCCGAGCCGGCGGTGCTGCTCGGCTTCACCGGAGGCGTGCTGATCGACCTCTTCGGGACCGCCCCGCTCGGCCTCCAGGGGCTGGCCTTCACGCTGGTGGCCTACGTGACCGTGCGCACCCGTGATCGGTTCGACTTCAGCGCCCCGTCCACCGGTCTCGCCATTGGCCTGCTCACCCTGATCGGCGTGGTCCTGGTCGCCGTGGTCGGGACCCTGTTCGGCGAGGGGACGCTCGGGGCGCCGGGCATCGTGCGCACGTTCGCGCTCGTGCCCGTCTACAACATCGTGCTGGGCCTGGCGGTCCTGCCGCTGGTGGCTTCCTACCTCGGCACCCGCACGCCGTCCGCGGAGCTGCAGCTGTGAGATTCGGGTGGCGGGTCGGCGTGCTGGCGTTCGTCTTCACGGCGCTCTTCTCCGTGCTGTTCATCCGGCTGTGGTTCGTGCAACTGGCGGCGGGCCAGGAGTACGCAGAGGCGGCGGAGGATCAGATCATCTCCTTCGACTTCACCGTCGCCCCCCGCGGCAACATCGTCGATCGCAACGAGATCCCGCTGGCGACGACCAACCGCCAGCTGGTCGTCGTCGTTGACCGGGCGGTCCTGCCCGAGGAGACCGAGAACAGCGTCATCCAGCGACTGGCGGCGCTGCTCGACGTGGCGCCGGTCGAGGTGCGGTCGGCGCTGGAGCGGGCCGGCTCGGGTCAGGTGGCCCAGCTGACCGGCTTCGAGATCGACGCCGACACCGCCTACACGATCCTCGAGCAGCGGCTCAACCTGCCCGGCGTCACCGTCGAGGCGCTGCCGGTCCGTGAATACCTCCAGGGCGACCTCATGGCTCACGTGCTCGGTCACATCGGCCTGCCGAATGACGCCGACCTCGAGCGGGATCCCAACATCGACCCCAAGACCGTCGTCGGCAAGCTGGGCGTCGAGCGCCAGTACGACCCGTTCCTGCAGGGCACCCAGGGGAGCGTGGCCTACCGCATCAACGCCAACGGGGAGATCCTCGAGCAGCTGAGATCCACCGATCCCGTCCAGGGCAACACGGTGGTGCTCACCCTCGACGTGACCACTCAGCAGGTGCTGCAGAGCATCCTCCCGGAGGTGGTCGACCTGGCCAACATCCAGAAGGCGGAGGCCGAACGGGAGGATCCCGACGAGATCCCGCGCCCGGCCGAGCGGGCGGCGGCGATCGTCATGGAGGTCGAGACCGGGGCGATCCTGGCCATGGCCTCCTATCCGACCTTCGAGCCGCAGGCGTTCGTCGGCGGCATCGACACCGACACCTTCAACGAGTTGTCGGAGAACTTCGCTTTCAACAACCTGGTCATCCAGGGCCTCAAGCCTCCGGCATCCACCTTCAAGGCGGTCACCTACGTCACGGCCCTCCAGGAGCGCATCTTCCCGCGGGACGTGACGTCGCCCGAGCAGACGATCGAGTGCTCCCCGCAGCTCGAGGCCGACTTCGTCGACCAATCCCAGCTCGTGTGGCAGAACTGGACCTTCCCGAACTCGGACGGCTTCCAGAACCTGCATGACGCGTTCCGGCGGTCGTGCAACATCTACTTCTGGGAGATCGCCCTCTCGATCTGGCGGGAGAATCGCCAGACCGAGCGCGAGGACATCCTCCAGGACTGGGCGCGGGATCTCGGGTTCGGCCGCCGCACCCAGGTCGATCTGCCGTTCGAGAACCAGGGCATCATGCCGGACCGTGAGTTGTTCGACGAGTGGAGGGCCAACCAGCCGTGGCGGGTGCGCCAGGAGGGCTGGCTCGGTGGTGACCTGATGAACCTGGCCGTCGGTCAGGGCTCCGTGCTGGCAACACCGATCCAGGTGGCGACCGCCTACGCCGCCATGGTGAACGGCGGCACGGTCTACCAGCCCCGGGTGGTGGATCGCATCGAGAGCGCCACTGGCGAGTTGGTGCGGTCGTTCGAGCCCCGAGCGCTGCGGACGCCCGATCTCAACCCGACGACGGTCACTCAGCTCCGCCAGGACATGGCGGCAGTGGTGTCGAGGGGCACAGCCAGAGCGGCCTTCGAGGAGATGGGCTCGCTCACCGGCCAGATCGGTGGCAAGACCGGCACCGCCCAGGGCTTCATCGACAACGAGGGTGTCGTCCACGACGCCACGGCCTGGTTCGTCGGCGTCGCGCCGATCAACGACCCGCAGTGGGTGGTGGTGGTGCTGGTCGACGAGGGCGGCTCCGGCGGCGCCATCGCCGCGCCGGCTGCCCGGGCCATCTTCCAGCACCTCCTCGGCGTCCGGGTCACGCCGCTGGCTCCCGGTGAGGACACGGAGCGCTGATGGGACTCCCGACGATGACCCGCAACGAGCCTCTTGGCAGCCTGTTCACCGACCGGCCGAGGCCGATGCCCGACGTGCTGATGTTCGTGTTGATGACCGCCCTGCTGGCCCTGGG
>JBPEXB010000100.1:0-6554 GCA_052032125.1 Acidimicrobiia bacterium | reverse complement strand
CTGGTCGACGCCTACAAACGCTCGGAGACGGGACCCTGGGGCACGGCTGCCATCTACACGCTGGAAGCGTTGATCTCCGACAGGACCGAGCCGGGAGAGTCACTCGCCGCCACGCTCATCTGGTCCTTCGGAGATGTGGGCGGGGAGATCCACCTCGACGAGAAGGTGGTGCAGGCAATGCGGTCCGGGCTCGATTGCAAGCCGGTGGACTTGGTGACGGGCAAGCGCGGGGCCTATCTCGTGCGAGGCCATGTCGACCTGCCCGCCGGGGCGACTCGATCATGGTCACTGGTCGCCGACGTCGGCCTCGATCACGCCCAAGCGGTCGATCGAGTGTGGCTGGCAACCCAACCCGACGGCCCCGACGTCGTTGCGGCGGACATCGACGACGGCTCCCGGCGCTTGCGGGAGCTCATGGAGACGGCGGACGGCTTCCAGCAGACCGGCGAACCGCTGGCCGACGCCCATCACCTCTCGAATGTCATGTACAACGCCATGCGAGGTGGGCTCTTCCCGCACGGCGACCGGGTGCCGGTGCCCGGCTTCCTGCGGCACCTCGAGTCCTGGAACCACGTCGCCCACGAGGATCATCGAGAGGACATCGCTCGGCTCGGCGACTGGGTACGAGCAGATCGGCTCGTGAAATGGGCCTCCGAGACGGGCGCGCCCCACCTCGTTCGGCTCGTGCTCGAATACTTGCCGGTTGCATTCTCTCGTCGGCACGGCGATCCGAGCCGCCCGTGGAATCGGTTCTCGATCAATGTTCGCGGCGACGACGGCGAGGAGCTGCTCGGATACGAGGGGAACTGGCGGGACATCTTCCAGAACTGGGAGGCCAGCTTGATGTCCCAACCGGCCTTCGTGCTCCACGCGGTCGCCAAGTTCGTGAATGCGTCGACCATCGACGGGCACAACCCCTATCGGATCACCGACCGAGGGATCGATTGGGAGGTTCCCGATCCCCATGATCCGTGGGCGAACATCGGCTACTGGGGCGATCATCAGATCGTCTACTTGCACCGGCTCCTGCGGCTCTGGGAGGGCGTCGATCCCGGTGGGATCGGCCGCTGGCTCACCGAGCCGGTCTTCGCCTATGCCGACGTGCCGTACGTCCTGGCCGACCGTCCCGCGATGATGCGTGACCCGCGCAACACGATCACCTTCGACAGCGAGCGGGCAGCCGACATCGACACTCGGGTGGAGCGGCTGGGGAGCGACGGTCGGCTGCTGGTGGATGGGGACGCCGAGATCGTGCTCGTCAGCCTGCTCGAGAAGCTCATCGTGCCGGCGTTGGCGAAGCTGACGGCCTTGGTGCCAGGTGGCGGGATCTGGATGAACACGCAGCGGCCCGAATGGAACGACGCCAACAACGCCCTCGCCGGCTTCGGGGTGTCGATGGTGACGCTGTACCACCTGCATGCCTACCTCCAGTGGTTCGAGGCGTTGCTCAGCAGGCAGCTCGATCGGGAGACCGTGTCGATCTCGGCCACCGTGGCCCAGTGGTTGCGCGAGTTGACTCGCGGTCTGGCCGCCGCGGCCCACTGCGAGGACGACGACCGCGGTAGGCGGGCGCTCATCGAGGAGCTGGGGGCGATCGGTGACCGCCATCGCCGCGACGCCCGGCACGGGCGCGGGCTGGGCATGGCCGACGTTCGTGCCGAGGAGCTCACCGACTTCTGCTCCGCCGCCATCGACCATCTCGTCTGCTCGATCGAGGCGGCACGCCGGAGCGACGGTCTGTACGAGTCCTACAACCTGGTCTCGTTCCCGTCCGACGGCCGGGCAGAGGTTCACCGGCTCGGCGAGATGCTGGAAGGCCAGGTGGCGGTGTTGTCCTCAGGTGCGCTCGATGGACGTGCTTCCGCTGATGTCGTCGACGCGCTGTACGCGTCGGACATGTACCGGCCCGACCAGAACTCGTTCATGCTCTACCCCCTCCGCCGGCTTCCCGCCTTCCTCGACCGGAACACGCTCTCGGCTGATCGGGTCGCCGGACTGCCGGACCTGGATCGTGTCGTCGGACCGAACAGCGTCCTCGTGCGGGATCGCGACGGGCGCCTCCACTTCACACCTGAAATGGTCAACGCCGGGGCGGTCGCGTCGGCGCTGGATCGCGCTGATGTCGACGAAGCGACCAGAGCGAGCGTGCTCGAGGTGTACGAGCAGTTGTTCGTTCACCACGCCTACACGGGACGGTCGGGCTCGATGTACGGCTACGAGGGCATCGGGTCGATCTACTGGCACATGGTCGGCAAGCTGCTCGTGGCCGTGCAAGAGGCCGCGTGGTTGTCGGCCGATCGGGCCGACGCCGCCGAGGTTCGCGAGCGGCTCGTGCACGCCTATCGCAGGGTGCGGGATGGTCTCGGCTTCCGAAAGCCGCCGGAGGTGTTCGGGGCGGTCCCGACCGACTGCTACTCCCACACGCCGGTGCACGCCGGTGCCCAACAGCCGGGAATGACCGGCCAGGTCAAAGAGCAGATCATCACCCGTCTCGGAGAGCTCGGGCTGCGGGTGGTGAGCGGTCGGATCAGGTTGTCGCCGACCCTGCTGCCGCGCACTGCGCTTCTGGCTGGGGACGGGTGCGCCATGTTCCAGTACTGCGGCATCCCGTTCACCCTCGAGCAAGGCGAGTCCGAGGGTTTCGCAACGAGAGCGGGGGGCGAGTGGAGCGATCCAGCGCCGGGTCTGGAGCTTCCAGCCGACCTCTCGGAGGCGATCCTGCTGAGAACCGGCCAGGTGGACGAGGTGAGGTTCACCCTCGGTCCCGACGACTCCCCGTGAGCGATTGGATCGTCGACACCCTCGGCCGGCTGACGCTGGATGAGAAGCTCTCGCTGCTCTCCGGCCAAGACCTGTGGCACACGCAGGCGGTGGAGCGGGCCGGCCTGCCGGCGCTGCGAGTCACCGACGGGCCCAACGGTGCCCGCGGGCCTGATGGAAATCACGGTCCGTCGTCCACCAGCTTCCCGGTGGGGGTCGCGATGGGCGCCACCTGGGACCCCGAGCTGATCGAGACGGTGGGCCGAGCGCTGGCGCACGAGACGGCGGCCAAGGGCGCCTCGGTCTTGTTGGGCCCGACGGTCAACATCCCCCGCGTCCCCAACGCGGGACGCAACTTCGAGTGTTTCTCGGAGGACCCGCTGCTGTCCGGTTCGCTGGCTGCGGCATGGATCCGCGGCCTGCAGGGTGAGGGCATCGGCGCCTGCCTCAAGCACTTCGTGTGCAACGACCAGGAGCACGATCGGCACGCCATCGATGTCCGAGTGGACGAGCGAACCCTGCGCGAGATCTACCTCGAGCCTTTCCGGATCGCGGTGGAGGAGGCGAGGCCGTGGGCGGTGATGTCGGCCTACAACACGATCAACGGAACCACTGCCTCCGAGCACCCGATGCTCGACGATGTGCTGCGGGTGGAGTGGGGTTTCGACGGGCTCGTGATGTCCGACTGGTACGGCACCTACGGGCCTGACGTCGCCACCTCAGGCCTCGACCTCGAGATGCCCGGTCCCGGACGCTGGATGGACTGCGAGCGGCTGCAGGCGGCGTACGAAGCAGGCGAGCTGCCTGCCGAGCTGATCGATCGCAAGGTGAGCCGGTTGCTCGCACTCCACGCACGCACCGGGGCGGATTCCCGGGCGGACAGCCGGGCGAAGGCGGGCGAGCGGCAGCAGGATCGGGAGCTGGCGCGGCGGGTGGCTGTCGAGTCGACGGTGCTCCTCGTCAATCGTGGAGCGCTGCCGCTGGAGCGACCGCAGCGGATCGCCGTGATCGGGGAGCTCGCCGACGAGACGCCGCATCAGGGTGGAGGCAGCTCGTCGGTGAACGCCCATCGGGTGGTCTCGATCCTCGAAGGGATTCGGACCGCCGCCGACGGCGCCGAGGTGACCTGGGAGCCGGGATGCCGGGTGCGGCGCACTCCCCGTGGCCTCGATCCGGCCCGCTTGGGCGGCGATGGCCTGCGCGTCGAGTACTTCGCGGGGCCGGCACCGATGGGGGACCCGGTGCGGTCGCTGTCGTCGGGGCGCTCGTACCTGTCGTTCTTCGGAGGCGGCGACGAGTGGGTGGACTACGAGCAGTTCGCCGTCCGCGTGTCGGGAACGTTCGTGGCGAAGACGGAGGGTCGCCACGAGTTCGGTTTCGGGGCGGGAGGACGGCTCCGCGTGCGTCTCGACGGGGAGGTCGTGATCGACCGCTGGGACGAGCCGGAGAGCGATGTCCGATTCTCGGTCGATCTGGCGGCGTCCGAGGCGGTGGAGATCTCGGTCGAATACGCCTCCTTGCCGGGTACGACGTGGCGCTGGCTGAGCCTCGGGTGCGACGAGCCCGGCCCTGAGCTGTCGATCGCCTTGGCTGCGGCTGCCGCCGCCCAGGCCGATGTGGCCGTGGTGGTGGTCGGGCTCACGCCGCAATGGGAGAGCGAGGGCTTCGATCGACCGGACCTGCGCCTGCCGGCCGCCCAGGACGAGCTTCTCGCCGCCGTGGCGGCCAGGCAACCGAACACGGTGGTGGTCGTGACCGCCGGATCGGCGATCGAGATGCCATGGGCCGATGACGTGGCGGCGATCGTCGTGGCTTGGTACGGGGGCCAGGAGGTGGGTCATGCCGTCGCCGACGTGCTCTTCGGTCGGGCCGACCCAGGCGGTCGCCTCCCGGTCACCTTTCCTGCCGACTCACGTCAGCACCCCGGGCTCCTCAACTACCCGGGCGAAGGCGGGCGGGTGCGCTACGGCGAAGGCGTCTACGCGGGCTACCGCGCATTCGACCGTCTCGGGCTGCGGCCGAGGTTCGCCTTCGGCCATGGCCTCTCCTACAGCACGTTCGAGGTGGACGTCGGTGGCTCAGCCGTGGCCGGCGGCGGGGCGCAGCTCGACGTCGTGATCTCCAACACGGGGCCGAGGGCGGGGACCGAGGTGGTGCAGGTGTATGCCCTCGACGTGGGCGGTGTGCATCGTCGACTGGTCGCCTTCGAGAAGGTTCGGCTGGAGGCAGGGGAGGAGCAGCGATCCGCCATCCGGGTTCCGCTCGACCGCCTGCGCACGTGGGATGCCGCCGCACATGAGTGGCGATCCCACTCCGGTGTTCTGCGGTTCGAGGTGGTCGCTGGGGCTGGGAGCGTCGTTCTCGATCTCAGCGACGGGACCGAGCATCGGACGGGCGCCGGCTGACCAACGCCGCAACGACACTCGAGCCCGGATCGCCGCTCACCGGTTGGGCGACGCTGACAATACTCGCAATGTGAGTATTCTGTGGTAGGCTGCCTCCAGAGGCGCCGCACGGGAGGTGACCGATGGGCATCGGAACGCTTCGATGTCACGTGATCGACGTCGATGATCTGACGACGGCCGAATCGTTCTGGTCCGAAGTCACGGGTCTGCCGGTGATCGGGTCCAACTGGACGGGCCGCTTCTCCTATCTCGGGCAACCCGATCCGTGGCGCCACGAGGTCATTCTGCAGCTCGCGACCACACCGAAGGGGGAGCGGGCCAACCGATCTCACGTGGACATCTGGGTGCGGGACATCGATCGTGCCATACCCGAGATCGAGGCGCTCGGCGGAAGGGTGAAGAAGGAGCCGAGCATCTATCCGCGACCTGGTTCCTTTGCGGGGGAGCTGCCGGTGATCGATTGGGCGGTCATGCAGGATCCCTTCGGCAACGAGTTCTGTCTCGTCAGCGTGCTGTCGCCGGAAGAGATCGCCGCAGTCGAGGGCCTTGCGTCGCTGGCGCC
The DNA here is from genome assembly GCA_052032125.1 of Acidimicrobiia bacterium. GTDB lineage: Bacteria > Actinomycetota > Acidimicrobiia > Spongiisociales > Spongiisociaceae > JBPEXB01. The sequence continues at coordinate 827 of JBPEXB010000100.1, read as the reverse complement.
TCCCTCTCCGACGGACCAGACCTGGCGCGCCGCCGCCGGGAGGACCCCGGCGGCGGCTGACGGCTGATCGGGCGACTGGATCAGGCGAGCAGGCTCCTGGCATGCTCGCTGAAGGTGCGCATCGGGGCGACCGGCCCCACCTCGATGAAGACCGTGTCCTCATCGGTCCAGGCGGTGTGTCCGGCCGGCCAGTGGTAGACCTCGCCGGCCCGGGCCACCTCGTGACTGCCGTCCGCGTGGGACAGATGGATCGACCCCTCGAGGATGATCCCCCAGTGGGGGCTCGGGCAGCGATCACCCGGTAGCCCGGCGAGCACGGGCCCGAAGTCCGTGCCGGCAGGGACCCGTGCGTGGCGAATGGCCATCTCGCCGAACTCGCCGTAGCGAGTCACGAGCGCACCCTGTTCGACCTCGACGGTCAGTTCTTCGATGCGAATGTTCATGGGTCCTCCTATCGCGGGCCGGTGGGTCGCTCGCCGACCACCAGCGGCGCGTGCTCGAGTGCGTCGACGTTCCAGTACCAGAATGGGGCCACCGTCGTGGCGGGGTTTCGCGTCTCGATGACGACGTCGGCCCCCGGTCCCACCGCAGTGCCACTCGGCACCAACGCATCGAGGTCGACGGTGTTCAGCCGCAGAAAGTCTGCGGCAGGCGCATGAGCGGCCGTCGGTGCTCCGTCGACGGCGGGCGTCGAGCGGGCCGTGGGCGCGCTGATCAGCGCCGTCGCCGCGATCACCCCACCGACGGCGACCAGCGCCATCACCAGCGTGTTCCGCAGCGCCCGGGCGGGCGCCACCGTGTCGAAGTAGGTCATCACCATCCCTCCT
>JBPEXB010000010.1:0-8843 GCA_052032125.1 Acidimicrobiia bacterium | reverse complement strand
GAGCTCCGCGGCACCGCCGAGATCCCTCACCTGGTGATCAGCCGCCCAGGGCGAGCCAACTCGGTCACGACCCCTCTGCTCCGCGAGCTGAAGGAGCACGTCGAGCGGTTCTCGGCGAGCGATGCGATCGCGCTGATCCTGACCGGGGACGGCGGCCGCTTCTGCTCCGGCGCCGACCTCGACGAGGTGCAGGGCCACGATCGCCTGACCGAGCTCGACGAGGTGCTGGCCGCCACCACCGCGGCGCTGGCCACCGCACCCATCCTCACCGTGGCGGCCGTGGAGCGGTACGCCCACGGCGCCGGGGTGGATCTCGCCTGGTCGTGCGACGTGGTCGTGGCCGCAGACGATCTGGAGATCTCGGTGCCCGCTGCCCGTCTCGGCATCCTCTACCACCCGGTCTCGGTGCGGAGGCTCCGTGCTCGGTTGGGGTCGCGGGCCATCCGGCAGCTGTTGGTGGCCGGCCGCACCCTCGACGGGGCAGACCACGCCGACGTGGTGACCGGCGCCGGCGGGACGCTGGCGGCGGCCGAGCGGATCGCCGCCGAGGCAGCCGGCATTGACCGCCAGGCATTGGCGGCGAGCAAGTCCCTGTTGAACGAGCTCGACCACGACGACGCCGGCGATTGGACGGGCGTTCGGGAGCGGCTCATCGCCGCGAGGAGTGAGCGTGGGCCCGCCGGCTGACGACACGCCGATCGAACGTACGCCGAGCGGGACGGTCCGCAGGCTCGCGGACGCGGGATGGGTGCGGTGGCCGGTCACCCTCCTGCTGCTCCCGGTCCTCGGTCTGGCGCTGGCGATCGGCGGGGAACTCGTCTCCGATACCGCCGTCGCGTCGTCCCTCGTCGACGCCGTGGAGTCCGGCCAGATCCGCGCTCAGGACCGGACGACGGGCTGGCTGGACAACACCGTCGACCATCACTCCGAGTGCATCGGGCTCACGACCGGTCTCGGCGACGCCGGCCGCGGCGTCGTCGAAGTGGCCATCTCCAGCCCCAACCTGGGCCGCTGCTCCGTCGCGATCGGCCACCTCGAGGCATGGGCGGCCGGCGGGCCGCTGACCCGGGACTGGGACTACCTCCGCTACTGGCACGGGCACACCGCCATCACTCGCCCGGTGCTCGCCATCGCCGGCATCGAAGCGGTGCGGATCGTCGTGCTGGCCCTGCTGATCGCCTCGGTGCTGGCCTTCGTGGCGGCGTTCCGGCGGTTGGTGGGAACCTGGGCGGCGCTGCTGTTCGTGGCGCCGGTGGTGGTCGCCACCGATCTCCTCGTCACTCCCTGGGGTGGCCCCCACGGTCTGGCTGCCGTCGCCGTCTTCGTCGGCGGGACCTTGCTGGTGCGCGGACTGGAAGACGACCGCTCGCTGGCGGCCACCGCCGTGTACGCCTCCCTGGCGGCCGGGTTGGTGGTCCTCGTCGACGTGTTCACGATGGGCACCCTCAGCTGGGTGATGACCACCTTCCTGGTGGGTGTCGCCTGGTGGGCGTCTGGCAGCCGGGGTTGGTCGCTGCTGCGACCCATGGGCGTCGGGGCAGGGGCATGGGCGATTGGCTACGTCACGACCTGGGTGGCCAAGTGGGCGCTCGCCGGCACGGTGGTGGGCTTCGGCGAGGTGTTCGATCGCATCTCCCGGCAGGTCGCGGCCCGCACCGTCGGCGAGGTCGATTACATCGAGCTGGGCCTGGGCCGAACGACGGCGACCGTGCTCGGGTCGTGGCTCCAGGGCTGGCTCGGGAGAGGCATCACCGTGCTGGTGGTGGTGTGGATGGTGGCGGCCTTTCTGCGGGCCAGGACCACGGGTTCGGTCCGCACCTGGGTGGCGTTGTGCTCACCGGTGCTCCTGGCGGTCCTGTGGTTCGAGGTGATGCAGAACCACACCCAGGTGCACCGGTGGTTCACGGCCAACCGGGGAGTGGCGATCTGCGCCGCCGTGCTGCTCGTCGCCTCCGAGGTCGTGCGTCGCGGCGAGCCGGCGGAGGTGCCGGAGCCTCTCAGCTCCGGATCGGGATCCTGAGCACCCCCAAGACGAAGGCGGCGAAGCACGCTTCGAGCCCGAGGGCCACCGCCGTCACCGATGGCACGACGATGCGCATCATCCGGGAGATGTCGTCGGCGGCGATCGGGAGCCCTCCCCAGCGCACCACGGCGGTGATCGATCCGGCGACGCCGAGGGCGAAGACGACCAACCCGATCACGAGCACGCGTTCCAGCGTGAGCACGTCGGCGATGCGCATCGATCGTCGGTAGAGCCCCGGCAGGAGGCCGCTCTGGGCGAGATAGACGCGCACGAACGCCGCCAGGAACACCAGTTGGGCTCCGATGACGATCGCCAGGTGGGCGTAGATCAGGGCATGGATGTCGAACTCACGGCCGAGGATCGTGCGCGGGCCCGGGAGCAGCGCGGCCATGCCCAGCAGCCCGACCAGCAACAGCAGGGCGCCAGGGACGAGGAACAGCCAACGCGGGCTGAAGAGGAAGAGGAACCGGAGATGCCTCCATCCGTCGCGCCAGGTGCGAAGGTGTGGCGGCCGGGAGCGCCCGTCGGGCTTGAGCGTCGTGGGGACCTCGCGGATGTCGAGCCCGGCCAGCGCCGAGCGAACCACCATCTCGGACGCGAACTCCATGCCGTCCGTCTGCAGGCCCAGTCGGAGGATGGCGTCACGGCGAAAGCCGCGCATGCCGCAGTGGAAGTCTCCGATCCCGGTCTTGAACAGCGTGCGGCCGATGAACGAGAGCACCGGGTTGCCGAGATACTTGTGGAGGAACGGCATGGCCCCCGGCTCGATGCCGCCCTGGAAACGGTTCCCCATCACCAGGTCGGCACCTTCGCGCAGCGAGGCGACGAACGGGCCGAGGTCGTCGAGGGCGTAGCTGTCGTCGGCGTCGGCCATGATCACGTACGTCCCTCGGGCAGCCGCGATTCCTCCGCGAAGGGCAGCCCCGTAGCCGCGGTCCTGCACGTGCACCACCCGGGCGCCGTTGCGCTCGGCGATCTCGATCGAGCCGTCGGTGCTGCCGTTGTCGGCGACCAGGATCTCCGTCGCCACGCCGACATCTGCGGCCGACGCGTGCGCCTTGCGGATGCACGTCTCGAGCGTCTCGGCCTCGTTGAGGCACGGCATGACCACGGTCAGCTCGAACGTCTCGCTCACGGCGCCCGAGCGTACCTGCCACGCCTGGGCCGCAGCCGGAGCGGCGCTACCGTGATCGTCCTGGGACGGAGGTGAGCCGCTGCCGACCGAGCATCTCAAGCACGACGCAGGATTGCGGGCCCGCCTCCATGAGTGGGCCCATCGAACCGCGGTGCTCGATCGCAGGACGGAGCGGCTGGTCACGGCGCTCGATCGACTGGTGCCGGTCGGCGACTCGGTGCTCGACGTCGGGTGCGGGAACGGTGCGATCGGTGCCGCCCTCACCGCCCGGAGTCGGTCGGTCACCGGCATGGAGACCCGAGCCCGGCCCAGCTGCGAGATTCCGCTGGCGGTGTTCAACGGCGCCTCCCTGCCGGTCGCCACCGACTCGGTCGACTGGGTGATGTTCGTCGACGTGCTGCATCACGCCGAGGACGTGGGCCGGCTGGTGGCGGACGCCTGCCGGGTCGCCCGCCGGGGACTCATCATCAAGGACCACTACGGCGACAGTGCCTGGTCGCGTCGGGTGCTCGCCTTCATGGACTGGGTCGGGAACCGCCACCTCGACGTGGACCTCCAGGACAACTACCTGAGTCGCGACGAGTGGGCGTCCCTCTGGTCGCAGCATGGGCTGGAGGTCGCCGAGATCACAGAGTCGATCGACCTCTATCCCAAGATCGTGAAGCCGCTCTTCGAACATGGGAAGCACTTCGCCGCCCGGTTGAGTGCGTCGTCGGGATCGGCGACCGACTGACGGCACCGGCGCCGACGTCGGGTCTACCATCGCCCGCCGAACGCACCTGAGCGGACCCATGGCGCAGTCCCCACCCGACAACCCCTACGTCCGGCATCGACCGCGGGGCGGCACGTTCTCTGCCGCCGGGTTGCTGCGCAGGGGCGTGCGGCGCAGCTCCTGGCCCCGGGTGTGGCGCCACCACGAGCTCCAACCGGCCTACGACGTGGTGGTGGTGGGCGGCGGGGTGCACGGGCTCGCCACCGCCTACTACCTGGCCGCCAACCACGGCATCACCAACGTCGCCGTGCTCGAGAAGTCCTACATCGGCAGCGGTGGATCGGGCCGCAACACCGCCATCATCCGCTCCAACTACCTGACGCCCGAGGGTGTGGCGTTCTACAACCGCTCGGTTCACCTGTACGAGCGGCTGGCGTCGGAGCTCAACTTCAACGTCATGTTCGAACAGCGCGGGCACATGACGCTGGCGCACAACGACGCCTCGCTGCGGACGATGCGGTGGCGGGCCGAGGTCAACAAGCTGGAGGGCATCGACTCCGACGTGATCGACCCACGTGAGATCAAGCGGCTCGTTCCGTACATGGACGTCAGCCGCAAGGCCCGGTATCCGATCCTCGGGGCGTTGTGGCACCCGCCGGGCGGCATCGCTCGCCACGACGCGGTCGTGTGGAGCTACGCCCGGGCCGCCGACGCCGCGGGGGTGCACATCCACATGAACACCGAGCTCACCGGCATCGATGTGAGCGGCGGGAAGATCACCGGCGTCCAGACCAGCCGAGGTCCCATCGCCACGCCGGTGGTGGTGAATTGCACGGCCGGGTGGAGCTCCATCATCTCGGACATGGCCGGCGTGAAGATGCCGATCCACACCCGCCCGCTGCAGGCCGCAGTGACCGAGCCGGTCAAGTCCTTCCTCGACCCGGTCGTCGTGTCGGGGTCGCTGCACGTCTACGTGAGCCAGACCGCTAGAGGCGAGCTCGTCTTCGGGGCCGCCACCGACCCGTACGCCTCGTATTCGACCCGCGGCTCGCTCGACTTCATCGAGGGCCTGGCCGGCCACGTGCTCGACCTGATGCCCGGGCTCGGCAGGATGCGGCTGCTCCGGCAGTGGGCGGGCTTGTGCGACATGACCCCTGACTTCTCGCCGATCATCGGCCCCACCCCGGTCGAGGGGTTCTACGTGGACGTCGGCTGGGGCACCTATGGGTTCAAGGCCGGCCCGGTGGCGGGCGAGCAGACCGCCGCGGCGGTGGCGACCGGTCGGGTCCCGAAGCTCATCGAGGCCTTCCAGCTCGACCGGTTCGACCGAGGCGCCCTCACGGGCGAGAAGGGTGCGGCCGCCGTTGGCCACTGAGGGGCTGAGCGGATGCTGGTGATGGTCTGCCCGCATTGCGGGCCCCGCAACAGCTCCGAGTTCTCCTATTCGGGCATGATCAAGCCCCGGCCCGGCGACATGCCCGACCCCGTCGCGTGGCGGCGCTATCTCTACGAGCAGGACAACGTGGCCGGGTGGGCCAGGGAGCGGTGGTTCCACGTCGACGGGTGCCGCCGGTTCCTGGACGTGGAGCGTCACACGGTCACCAACGAGATCACGTCGATCGCCGAGGCAGGCGGGGGATGAAGCGGCTCGACACCCAGCCCGGTGAGGTGGTCGATCGCTACGAGCTGGTCTCGTTCACCTGGAACGGGGAACCGGCGCAAGGCTTCGAGGGCGACACGATCGTGTCGGCCCTGGCCGCCTCCGGCGTGCGGGTGTTCTCGCGGTCGCTCAAGTATCACCGCCGCCGGGGGATCCTGACCGCCGACCAGCTCGACCCGAACACGATGCTCCAGGTCGACGACGAGCCCAACGTGCGGGCCGGGCACCGGCTGCTCACGCAAGGCATGGCGGTCTCCTCGCAGAACACCTGGCCGTCGCTCGACTTCGACGCCAAGGCCGCCAACCGCCTGGTGGGGCGATTCCTCTCGCCGGGCTTCTACTACAAGACGTTCATGGCGCCTCGCCTGGCCTGGCCGTGGTACGCCAGGGTGCTACGGAGGTTCGCCCACGGCGGGGTGGTCGACGGCAAGGTCCGCGACGACCGCTACGACAAGCGACATGCCCATCCGGACGTCGTCGTCGCCGGCGGAGGGCCGGCCGGACTTGCCGCCGCGTTCGCCGCCGCCGAGGCGGGAGCGACCGTGATGCTCGTGGACGAGCAGCACCACCTCGGCGGACACCTTCGATACGGGGATGCGTCGGGCCGGTCCGCCATCGCCGACACGATCGAGGCCGTCACGTCGCATCCCAACATCGAGGTGCTCACCGATTCGGTGGTGGCCGGGCGGTACGACCACAACTGGGTGGCGATCCACCAGCGCACCGTCCCTCACGTGCGGGAGCGCCTGATCAAGGCCAGGGCGAAGACCTTGGTCGTGGCGGTCGGCACGATCGAGCGGCCGTATGTCTTCGAGGGCAACGACCTGCCCGGGGTGATGCTGAGCGGGGCCGTCCGCAGGCTGATCAACCTCCACGCGGTCCAGCCCGGCGAGCGGGCGGTGGTGTTCACCGGCAACCCGGCAGGGGTGGCGGCCGCCGAGGATCTCGAGCGGGTCGGCGTCGAAGTGGTGGAGGTGGCCGACGCCAGGTCCGGCGCTCAGCTGCGCCGGGCGAGCGGTCGGCGGGGCGTGTCGCTGGTCGAGCTCGGCGGCGGGAAGGCGGTGAGCGCCGACCTCCTGGTCACCGCCGCCGGATGGACCACCCCCACCGCGCTGCTGAACATGGCCGGGTGCACGCCGATCTATCACCCGGAGGCGGCTCGCTTCCTGCCGGGCGAGCTGCCGCCCGACGTGTTGGCCACTGGTGGGATCGTGGGCGACGGGTCACTGGCCGACCTGGTCGAGCACGGGACCGCCACGGGGGCTGTGGCGGCCGCCCGAGCCCTCGCAACCAGGGCCGTGTGGCAAGGCCTCACACCCGGAGCCGCTCCCGCCGACCCGCCGACGACTTCAGAGCCAGAGATCCCCGACCTTCCGGCCGCGCACCAACCGGAGCTCTACCGATCGACCACCCACGGCTTCGTCGACTTCTCGGAGGACATCACGTCGAAGGACCTGTTCGCCGCTGTGAGCGAGGGCTACGACCTGATGGAGCTCGACAAGCGATACACGACCGTCACGATGGGTCCGATCCAGGGCAAGCTGGAGGTCGCCAACGCGGTCGCCGTGCACGCCGAGGCGACGGGCCGCACCATCGAGGCGACCGGCACGACCACCTGGCGTCCGCCCTACGCGCCCATCAGCCTCGGTGCCCTGAGCGGCGCCCACATGGAGCCGGTCCGGCACTCACCGATGCAGGTGTGGCACGAGGCCAACGGGGCCGCTCCGATCGTGGCCGGCCAGTGGATCAGACCCGAGCACTACGGCGACCCCGATGACGAGGTGCGAGCGGTGCGGACCGGCGTCGGCATCATCGACGTCAGCCCGCTCGGCAAGATCGACCTGCGGGGGCGAGACGTCCCGAAGCTCCTCGAGTTCGTCTACACCAACCGCTGGTCGAAGCTGCCCGTCGGCTCGGTGCGGTACGGCGTGATGTGCGCGGAGGACGGCGTGGTGATGGACGACGGGGTGGTCGGGCGCCTCGACGACGACCGCTACCTGATGACCACCACGTCAGGCGGCGCCGGGCGGGTGTGGAACTGGATCGAGGACTGGCTGCAGACCGGCCACCCCGAGTGGGACGTGACCGTGACCGCGGTGACGGACGGCTACGCCTCGATCAACGTCGCCGGACCGCGTTCGCGGGAGCTCCTGGCACATTTGACCGACATCGATCTGCGTCCCGACGAGTTCGGCTACATGCAGGTCCGTCAGGGCGCGGTGGCCGGCGTCGAGGGCTGTGTGGTGTGGCGCATCGGCTTCACCGGCGAGCTGTCGTACGAGATCCACGTCCCGGCCGGCTACGGGCTCGGGCTGTGGGAGGCACTGCTCGACGCCGGGGCGGATGCGGGCGTGCGGCCGTTCGGCCTCGAGGCCCAGCGGATCATGCGGCTGGAGAAGGGCCACTTCATCGTCGGTCAGGACACCGACGGGCTGACGAAGGCGTTCACCGCCGGGATCGGCTGGGCGATCAAACTCGACAAAGACGACTTCGCCGGCAAGCCCGAACTGGTGTGGCAGCACGAGTCGGGTTCGTACGACCGGCTGGTGGCGCTCCAGACGGTCGATCCGCTGGTGGTCCCCGAGGAGGCCTGCCAGATCGTGGACGACGGCGCGATCGTTGGTCGCATCACCTCCAGTCGCATGTCACCGACGCTGGGTCGATCGGTGTGCCTCGGCATCGTGGAGGACCGCTTGGCCGAGCCCGGCCGTCGAGTGCAGGTGCGTCTCGTCAGCGGCGAGGTCGCTCCCGCCGTCGTCATGGAGCACCACGCCCATTTCGACCCGGACGGGGAGCGCCTTCGTGTCTGACGTGACGTTCGAGAGCCCGGCCGGTCCGCCGATGGCGGGCGCGGCGCTCACGATCACCGACGAGTCGAACGTCACCAAGGCCAGGGTGGTGGGTGATGCTGGACCGCCGATGGGCACCGCCGACCACGTCGGGGGGAACCTTCGTTTCAGCACCTCGCCGGGCGAGTGGACCGTCCTCGGTGCACTGCCGGACGGAGGCATCGACCTCACTCATGTGCGGGTGGTGTTCCAACTGACCGGTGACGACGCCCGGGCGCTGCTGGCCAAGGTCTGCGCCCTCGACTTCGACGACGGCATGTTCCCGAGCGGTCGGGCCGCCAGGACCTCTGTGGCCGGCGTGGCGACCGAGATCGTCCGGGACGACCAGGACGGCGAGCGCAGCTACCTGCTCGTGTGCTCCCGCTCCTTCGGCGGCTACCTCTGGAGCGTGCTCGCCGACCAGGCAGCCGAGTTCGGCGTGGTCGCCTCCGGGAGTTGATGGAGCGACGCCCGGAGCCCGGAGC
>JBPEXB010000001.1:0-4145 GCA_052032125.1 Acidimicrobiia bacterium | reverse complement strand
TGCTGCCGCCGTCGACCAAGGACGGGCGCACCGCCCGCTACGGCTCGGCCCACCTCTCCCGGCTGCGAACGATCCGCGCCCTCGCCGATGACGGGTTCACGCTCGCCCAGATCAAGCGGCTGGTCGCCGACGAGCACGACGAGCCGCTCCTGGAGTCGCTCGCCGGGCGCCAGGGGACGTTGACCCGCGGCGAGCTGGTCGCCCAGACCGAGCTGGCTGAGCCGCTCATCGACCTGGCGGTCTCGGCCGGTCTCATCGAGCCGCTGGCGGAGTCGCCCGAGGAGCGGTTCTCGCCCGATGCCGTCCCGATGCTGGCGGCCGGGAAGTCGTTGCTCGAGGCGGGCATCCCGCTCGACCGACTGGCAGCCCTCGCCACCCGGCACGCCACCGGCATCGAGGACGTGGTCGACGAGGCGATCGAGCTCTTCGGCGAGTTCGTGCGGCCCACCCAGTCGGACAGTCCCGCCGACCTGGCCCGGCTGTTCCAGGTGCTGCTCTCCCACGTCACCCGGCTGGTCGCCCAGCACTTCCATCAGACGGTCGTGAGCCGTGCCTCGGAGCGGCTTGCCGACTCCGACGACTTGGCCCTCGCCGAGGCGCTGGCGGCGGCCGAACAACAGACGTTGATCGTGACCACCGAATGGCGGTGAACGAACGACTTCTCGATCGTCTCGAGACCGCCAGGGCCCGGGCGGCGGTCACCGGCCGGCCGGTCGCCGTCACGGTCGCCCAGCCCGGTCGGGGCGTCGATCCGCTCGGCATCGCCCTCAGCGGCGGACCGGCTGCCATGTCGTACTGGCATCAGCCGGATGCCGGCTTCACCATCGGCGCCACCGGCAGCGTGCTCGACATCGTGGCCGCTCCTGAGCCAGGCCGGTTCGAGTGGACCGCCGAACAGGTACGCGATCTGCGCGCTCGCACGATCCAGGTGGCTCTCGACGGGGCGGAGCGGGCCCCGCTGCTGGTCGGCGGGTTCTCCTTCTTCGACGCGCCGGAGTGGCGCAGCTTCCGTCCCGGCCGCCTGGTGCTCCCCGAGCTGGCCGCCATCGTGCGCGAAGGCGCGACGACGATCGTCGGGGCGACGCTCGTGGCGGAGACCACCGACACTGACGTCGAGGCGGCGCGCCTGACGCAGTTGCTCGACACGGCGGCCGAGCGGATCGTCGACGGCGAGATGGGCAGTGCCGACCACGAGGCAGCCGCAGCCATCGACCTGCGTGACCCCACCTACGTGAAGACGGTGGAGGCGGCCATCGACGAGATCGCGGCCGGCGCCCTCCAGAAGATCGTGGTGGCCCGCGAGCTCACGGTCGACCATCGGCCACAACTCGCCTCGTTCCTCCTGGCACTCGGCGAGCGCTACACGACCTGCGCCACCTTCGCCTTCGGCACCGACCACGGCGTGTTCTGCGGAGCCACTCCGGAGCGGTTGGTCAAGGTCGACGGCGTGGCGGTGTCGACGGCGGCGGTCGCCGGCACGGCGCCGAGGGGCGCCGATGCCACCCAGGATCAGGTGATCGCGGATCGGCTGCGCCACGACCCCAAGGAGCTCGAAGAGCACGGCTACGTCATCAGCGAGATCCGCCGCCGGCTGGCGGCGGGGGGCTGCGTGCTCGACCCGCTGGCGCCCACCGACGTGATGCGGCTCCCCGGCATCCAGCACCTCGTCACCCCGATCGGCGGCACCGCCCCGGTCGGGACCGATGTCCTCGATCTGGCGGGAGCGCTGCATCCGACACCGGCGGTGGCGGGCCTCCCGGTCGAGGAGGCCAAGGCCTGGATCTCCGCTCACGAACCGCTCGATCGAGGGTGGTATGCCGGGCCCGTCGGGTACTGCGACCTGGCCGGGAACGGGGAGTTCCGGGTGGCGCTGCGATCGGCGCTGCTCGAAGGCTCCACCAGCCGGCTGTTCGCCGGGGCCGGCATCGTCGGTGTCTCCAACGCCGAACGGGAGCTCGAGGAGACCAGCCTCAAGCTCGGGGCCCTGCTGCCGTCGTTGCTCGGCTCGTGACCGAGGAGCACCGGCGGGCGACCTACGCCGCCACCGATGCGTTGTTCGCCCGGCTGGCGGCCCACGGTGTCACCGATGTCGTGCTCTCACCCGGCTCTCGCTCGACCCCGCTGGCGGTGGTGGCGGCGGCGCGGGCCGACCTGAGGACCCACGTGGTGCTCGACGAGCGGTCCGCCGGTTTCGTGGCACTCGGCATGGCGACCGTCAGCGACCGGCCGGTGGCGCTCGCCTGCACGTCCGGGACCGCCACGGCCAACTACCTGCCGGCGGTCGTGGAGGCCAACCGGGGACGAGTGCCCCTGATCGTGCTCACCTCCGATCGTCCGCTCGGATTCCTGGAGCGCGACGAGCCGCAGACCATCGACCAGGTCGACCTCTATGCCCGCCAGGTGCGGTGGTCGGCGGATCTCGCCGAGCCGGATGCCGGCGCGTACGTCGAGGCCGCCCAGCAGGCGGTGGCGCAGGCCGTGCGGCCCAAGGCCGGGCCGGTGCACCTGAACGTCAGATTCGACAAGCCGCTCGAACCACCGCCCGCCTGGGCACCCTCGGCTCGGTTCGATCCCGCAACGATCGTGGGCGGCCTCCGTGAGACGCCCGACGCGACGGAGACGCTGGCGTCGTTCCTCGCCGAGCACGAGAGAGGCGTGGTGGTCGCCGGATCGGCCCGGCTGGCTCCCGGCGAGATCCAGCACGTCGTGGACGTGGCGGCGGCGGTCGGGTGGCCGGTCATCGCTGATCCGCTGTCTGGCGGGCGCGCCCTTGGCAGACCGGAGGTGGTCTCGACCGGCGAGCTCCTCCTGCGCGACCCCGGCTTCGTCGCCTCCCATCGCCCCGATGCGGTGCTGCGGGTGGCGGGGACGCCAACCGGCCGGGCCACCCTGGCCTGGCTGAGTGCGCTCGACGTGCCGACCCTGATCGTCGATCCCGACGAGCGATGGGCGGCTCGAGGGCCCACGGTGCTGCGTGCGCAGGTGGGTGCCCTCTTCACGTCGGTCGACCCACCGCGCCGCGACGGATGGCTGGCGACCTGGCAGGAGGCCGAGCAGCAGGCCGCCTCCCGGCGCCGCGACGAGGTGTCGTCGAACCCCGCAACGGAGCCGGCGATGTTCCGCGCCGCTCTCGATGCCGCCGCCGGGCCGGTGTGGGTGGCCAGCAGCATGCCGGTCCGGCACCTCGACGTCATGACCCCCAACGGCCACCGATCTCCGGTCTTCGCCAACCGGGGCGCCAACGGCATCGATGGCACCATCGGCTCGGCCGCCGGTGCGGCCCTGGCGGCAGGCGAGCGGGTGACGGTGCTGCTCGGTGACCTGGCGTTTCTTCACGACGTGGGCTCGCTGACGACCGCCCTGGAGTCGGGCGCCGAGCTCACCCTGGTGGTGTTCGACAACGGCGGGGGAGCGATCTTCGACATGCTCCCGATCGCCGAGGACGACGACGTTCCCTTCGAGCGGCTGTTCACCACGCCGCAACACCGCGACCTGGTGGCCGTGGCACGCGGGTTCGGTGCGACGGCGCGGAGCGTCGAATCGGGAGATCTCGGCGAGGCGGTTGCTTCGCCGTCGGCCGCCGTGAACGTGCTGGTGGTCTCCACCGATCGAGAGGAGCTCTTCCGCTCGTATGAGCGTATGGTCGGGGCATGACCGAGGCGGTCACCCCGCACGTCCCGCTCTCCGCCGGAGAGGTGGATTCCTACGTCGAGGTGCACGGCGACGGGCCGCCGATCGTCCTGCTGCACGGCTTCACGGGCGACACCACCACGCTGCTCGATCTGTCCGATCGGCTCGACGGCTCCGGTCGGCGCATCCTCATCGACCTGCTCGGGCACGGCCGGACCGACGCTCCCGATCGCCACGCCTACACGCTCGACGACTACGTCGCCCAGGTGCGTGGCGTGGTCGATCGGCTCGACGTACCTCCAGTGCTGCTCGGCTACTCGATGGGGGCCAGGATCGCGCTGGCGTGCTGTCTGGCGGGCGTTCCTTGCCGGGGACTGATCCTGATCGGCGGGAGGGCAGGCATCGCCGACACCGAGCAGCGCACGCTGCGCCGCTACTCCGACGACGCACTGGCCGATGACCTCGAGCAGCGCGGCGTCGAGTGGTTCGTGGACTTCTGGTCGTCCCGCCCGTTC